>CAYUME010001026.1:0-1784 GCA_964445475.1 uncultured Planctomycetia bacterium | reverse complement strand
ACGACGCCTCGTCGGCGAAGGCCGGGCGCTTGCAGGACTTCAGGATCTTGTCGTAGGCCTTCTGCTCGTCCCGGGGGAACTTCTTGGCCACCAGGATCTCCGCCTTGATCTCCGCCTCCGCCCGCGCGATCGCGGAGAGCGCCCCCACCTCCGTCAGCTCCATCCCGCGCGCCTCCTCCGACTCGAACGTCCGCGCCGGCAGGGTTGCCGTCTTTCCGTTCACCATCGTCCGCCTCCTGAAAGGGAATTCAGACCTGAACCCGCTGCCGGCGCCCGAAGGCGCAGGTGTCGGAGTAGAAGCCGCACCACCGCGAGGAGCAGTACCAGGCGTCCGGCGTGCACGGCATGAAGGCCCCGCTCTGGATCACGTGCGCGGCCGCCTCGACGCGCTTGAGGAGCCGGTGGAAGTCGTCGTTCCCCCGGGTGCTCGTGAGGACCTCCTGGTAGGGGATCTTGCCCTTGGGGTGGACCAGGTAGTCGAGCGTGACCGCCGCCGGCGCCCGGCCGTCGAGCACCTGGGCGGCCAGCGCGTAGGTGGTCAGCTGCACCGAGATCTCCGCCGCCTCCAGGTCCGGTGCGCGGCCGGAGACCTTGACGTCGCGGATCGTGTCGGGCTCCTGGACGTCCATGACCCCGACCAGGTCGAAGGGGAAGTTCGTGAGATCCAGCCGGAACTCCCGCTCCAGGTGCACGGGGATGATGGACGGGGCCAGCTCGCGGTGGTGGAGGGCGGCCAGGTAGATGGCGTCATCCTTGGCACGGGCCTTGACGACCGACTTGCCGATCGCCCGCTCCTCCTCGTCGAGGGCGGGCTCCTCACCGAGCCAGGTGTTCTCGAGGGCGTCCGCCGCGCAGTCCTCGACGGCCGAGAGCGTCAGCAGCTCGCCGTGGTCGCGCTTGTGGCGGAGGTCCTGCACGACGGCGCGGTGGACGGCCGTCCCTTGGACCATGGCGACCCCGGGGGGGACGCGGAGGCCTTCGACGTACCGGAAGAAGTACTGCATTCCGCACCGCGCCAGCATGTCCAGGCGCGAGGGGGAGAGCGCCGGCTTTTTCGGGGTGGCGTTCATCCGCGGCCCCCCTGGCCGTTGAGGTGTTCCTTTGCCGCCAGGCAGCCGGGGCAGATCCCGTGGCTGATCGACGGCTGGCCGATAAGCGTGAGCCGCCCGGCCTTCAGGCACCACGCGCAGGCCTTCACGAACCCTGTCTGGTACTCCGACTCCGCCACGACCAGGAGGCCGTGGTCCCGGAGGATCTGCATCCGGTCCTCGCCGAGCAGTTGCAAGGCCTGGTCGTTGGCGTTCATCAGTTCATCCCCGCCTTCGTCCGCTTGAGCTTCGCTTCCTCGCGGTCCGCCTCGGCCTCGAGCAGGGCCGCGCGGCGAAAGTTCAGGACCGTGAGCGCCGCGGTGGCCCGCTGGCGGAGGAAGCGGATCCGCCACTCGGCGCACTTGAACGTCGGCGCGTCAGCTCGCGGCATGGAGGAGCCTCCCGCTCAAAAGAAAAAGGGGCCGGCCCCCGCGACAGGCGGAGACCGGCCCCTGGCCAAAAGAAACGGCCGACCCTTGCTGCCCCAGCCGTACAAGGGCCGGCCTACTCCCGGGGGACGTTTGGATGGCTACTCGTCGCTCTCGTTGCTCTCGCCGATCTCTCCGACCGCGTCCACCGCCTCCGTGCTCTGGCTCGGATGGAGGTAGACCAGCGTCGATTTGAGAGACGAATGGCCGAGACGCTCCCCGATCGTCAACAGGATGTCCAGCGGGCTCTTGTTCGGGACCTTGTGGA
>CAYUME010001025.1:0-1792 GCA_964445475.1 uncultured Planctomycetia bacterium | reverse complement strand
GGCGAATGCCCTAGACAAGCCAACTGAAGGCTTAAAATCGATGATGTTGTCCATCTCGTCTCCCTCTGCAATGACCTGCCAAAAACCTAACAAGCGAATCGGTGAACGTCAAACAACTCAAATCGGCTGCCCAGACTTGCCCCATCTTCGTCAAGCGAGTATCATCCCCGCAGAATATGTCAGACAAATCACTCAACATTCGAGACCCGCACGCCTGGCCGGTCGCCGCGTCGATACTGCTGCTCTTCACCGTCGTGTTCAACGCAGTTGCCGGGCTGGTGATTTCCGCGCTTGGCGTCTCCGCCGCGCTCATCTACTACTACGGAGCCAAAAGGAAACAGGGCAAGAAAAAATAGGCGCCACGACCGGCGCCTTTTAGCAATGGCTGATAGAAAGTTAATGGAGCAGCGGTTAAGGTGTAATTGCTCAAAAACACCTAACCAACTGCTCCGATGTCCATACTAGACCAAGTCCCGTCCGAGGCCAAGTGCCGCGCGATGCTGAGGAGGGCCGCCTTCGGCCGCTCCCCGTACTGCCCCCACTGCCAGTACACCAAGGTGAGGCCCTGCGGCGGCCGCCACTTCTGCCCCAGGTGCCGGCGCAAGTTCAGCCTGACCTCCTGCACCTGGATGCGCCGCTGCCGCCTCCCGTACCGCAGGGTGCTCGCCCTGCTCGTCTGCTGGCAGCGGGCCGTGCCGTTCGGCCTGGCCTGCTCCCTCGCCGGGGTCTCGGCGCCCACCGCGAGGCGCTGGTACAGGCTGTTCAGGGCCAACCTGCCGCCCAACGAGGCGGAGTTCTCGGGGACGGTGGAGGTCGACGAGGCGTTCTTCGGGCGCAGGCGGCACGGGCGCCAGCGCATCGTGCTCGGCATGGTCGAGAGGCGCACGGGGCGCATAGCGCTCCGGCGCGTGCCCCGCCGCGACGACGAGCAGACGGACGGCTTCATCCTCGACCACGCCGTCGGCGGGACGACCGTCTGCACCGACGGGGCGAAGTGCTACGAGGGAATCGACGCCTTCTGGGGGTACCGCCACGTCGTCTGCAACCACTCCCGGTTCGTGTTCGGCCCGACCAACCGGATCGAATCGACGTGGTCCCGCCTCAAGAGGTTCCTGCGGCGGACCGTCGGCCGCCCGACCTGCACGGACTTCGACGAGACCCTGCGGGAATTCGAGTGGCGCGTAAATTCCCCGGAGATGTTCGATTCCCCGCTGACGTTCCTTCAGATGTTCCTCAACCCTGTTCCGTTAGCTTGCTCTTAGCCTTCGGGTGGTAGTCTTGAAATTATTGCGAAAATGTGGTATTGTCCGCTGTTCGACTTTCGAACCACGGAGGAATTGCGATGAAGCTCTTTACCGATGACACCTTCGAGACCGAGGACCCCTCCCCGATCCGCCGGGCCGCCGCAAGAATCATCCGGCCGCTCTGCCTGGCCTGGCTGTCCGCCAACGAAGGGGAAAACCTGATCGAGGCGTTCAACCACCTGCGCCGGGCTTACGAGTACACGTACGAATATCTCGGAACCCCGCCGGTGAAGCGTCCGGAGCAGACCAGCATCAGCCGACAGTCGCTGAAAGACGAGATATTCGACGCCGTCTCGACGATTCGCAAGGCGATGCTCCAGTACGACACGCTCGCCGACGCGAACGAGGGCCTGGATCCGACCGGGGAGATGAAGGAAGCCGAGGCGTACCTCGACAGGACGCTGAAGTTCGCCCGGATCTACCTCGACACCTGGCTGGCCAGCCGAACCGGCATCCAATGCCGACGAGACGACCGCCTGCTCCATCCG
>CAYUME010001024.1:0-1794 GCA_964445475.1 uncultured Planctomycetia bacterium | reverse complement strand
GTTTGGTGCCGCCGCGACGTGTTGCCTTTCGGGATGCCTGTCATGCGCACACGCCGCGAGCTGCTCCGCCGCGGCCTCGGCGCCGCGGGGCTCTGGGCCTGCGGCGTGCCGGGGTGCGGGACGCCGGCGCCGCCGGCGCCGGGACCGGCCGCCTCCCCGGCGCCCGACCCGCCCGGCCTCCCGGCCGCCCCCGTCGCCATCCAGCGGTGCGCGTCGTACGAGCCGAAGGTCGTGCGCGGGCGGCTCGACGCGGCCCTCGACCTGATCGGCGGGATCGGCGGTCTCGTGCGCGGGAAGACCGTCACCGTCAAGCTCAACCTGACCGGGTCGATCGGGGACTGCTGCGGCCGGCCCGCCCACCGGACGTACCAGACGCACCCGCACGTCGTCGCCGCCCTCTGCGCCGCGCTCGCCGACGCGGGGGCGGCGCGGATCGTCCTCGCCGAGAGCTTCTACTACCGCGAACCGGTCGAGCCGGTGCTGAAGGCGAACGGCTGGGACGTCGGCGCCATCGTCTCGGCCGGGGCGCAGAAGGTCGCCTTCGTCAACACCCGCAGCCGCGGGTCGCACGCCGCCTACGCCCGCCTCCGCGTCCCCTGGGGCGGGTTCGTCTACCCGGCCTTCGACGTCCACCCCGCGTACGAGAAGACCGACGTGTTCGTGTCGCTCCCGAAGCTGAAGGAGAACGCGAGCACGGGGATCACGCTCTCGGCGAAGAACCTCGTCGGCCTCCTCCCGCTGGCCCTCTACGGCAACGACGCGCCGGACGAGGACGCGCTCGAGCACCGCGGCCGGGTGATGCACGAGGGGGGCGCGACCCTGCCCGCCGGCGTCCCGGCGGAAAAGAGATGGACGCGGCCCCGCGGGATGCAGACCTGGCAGTACCGCGTGCCGCGGGTCCTGTCGGACATCGTCGGGGCGCGGCCGGTCGACCTGGCCGTGATCGACGGGATCGAGAGCATCGCGGGGGGCGAGGGGCCGTGGATCTGGAGCGTCCGGGCGGTCGAGCCGCGGCTGCTGCTGGCCGGCCGCAACCCGGTCTGCACCGACGCGGTCGGCGCGGCGGTCATGGGGTACGACCCGACGGCGGCGCACGGCGGGTCGCACTTCCCCGGCGAGAACCACCTGCGCTGGCTCGCGGAGGCGGGCGTCGGGACGAACGACCTCTCCCGGATCGAGGTGCGCGGGCTGCCGGTCGCGGAGGCGCGGTTCCCGTTCCGGGGGTAGGGGAGACCCTTCCGGGCGCCCGGATGGGGTGCTTGGCGCTGGGATTCCCCGCCGCAGCCGCTATAATCCCCTCAGTCACCAGGTCGCCATCAAGGAGCCCCCCATGCGGACCCGGACCGGCCGTGCAGCCTCGCTTCTCGTCCTGCTCGGGACGGCGACGCTGCCGCTCCCGGCCGCCGACGCTCCCGCCAACCGGTTCGAGGAGACGGTGAAGCGGTTCGAGGAGAAGGACAAGGCCGACCCGCCGCCGAAGGGCGCGATCCTCTTCATGGGGTCCTCGTCGATCGTCGGCTGGGACACGAAAAAGCACTTTCCGGACCGCGTGACGCTCAACCGAGGCTTCGGGGGGTCCACCGTCGCGGACTCCATCCACTTCGCCGACCGGATCACGATCCCCTACGCCCCGAAGACGATCGTCTTCTACGCCGGGGACAACGACATCGCGAAGAAGGCGGCGCCGGCCCAGGTCCTGGCGGACTACCAGGCGTACGTGAAGAAGGTCCACGCCGCGCTGCCGGAGACGCGCATCCTCTATGTCGCGATCAAGCCCTCGATCAGCCGCTGGGC
>CAYUME010001023.1:0-1794 GCA_964445475.1 uncultured Planctomycetia bacterium | reverse complement strand
CGAGCCGGGTGGCGAGTCGTTAGAGGCCGTGTACCCGGGCGACACCGCTTGTCCGCCAGAGCCGACAGGCGAAGGCGGACGTGTCGCCCCGCGTCCGCCCTACGCCCTACGCCCTACGCTTGCCGATATGTATATAAAGCCCCTGGAGTCCCCCATGCCCCCCGCTCACTACCACCTGGTCGGCGTCGCCGGCGCCGGCATGAACCCCCTCGCCCAGGCCCTCCTCGCCTCCGGCTGCTCCGTCTCCGGCTCCGACCGCTTCCTCGACCAGGGCCGCGACCTCGACGTCCTCCCCAAGCTCCGCCGCGCCGGCGTCCGCCTCGTCCCCCAGGACGGCTCCGCCGTCCTCCCCGGCACCGCCGCCGTCGTCGTCAGCACCGCCATCGAGCCCGGCAACCCCGACCTCGCCGCCGCCGCCCGCCTCGCCATCCCCGTCCTCCACCGTGCCGACGTCCTGGCGTCCCTCGCGGTGGGAGGGGTTGGTTTGGCCCCGACCGAGCCGTCCCGAAAGGGGCCGAACAACCCCGATTTCGCGGGGTCACCCGACATCGGGGTTGTCCCCCGCCTCGATGCACAGCTCGTCGATCGGCGGACCAACCCCTCCCACCCGCCCCGCGAGCTCATCGCCATCGCCGGCACCAGCGGCAAGACCACCGTCACCGGCATGGTCGGCTGCGCCCTCGAGCGTCTCGGCGACGACCCCTGCGTCGTCAACGGCGGCGACGTCGCCGCCTGGGAGTCCCCCGACGCCGTCGGCAACGTCCGCCCCGGCCGCGGCGCCCGGTGGGTGGTGGAGGTCGACGAGAGCGACCGCTCGCTGCTCCGCTTCCACCCCGACTGGGCCGTCGTCACCAACATGTCCGCCGACCACTTCCCGCTGGAGGAGACCCGCGCCCTTTTCGCGCGCTTCGCCGCCCAGGTCCGCCGCGGGGTGGTGGGGCGCGACGACGCGGCCGAGCCGTGGCGCTCCTTCCGCCCCGCGCTCGGCCCGGACGGCTCGCGCTTCGACTACGGCGGCGTCGCCTTCCGCGTCCCCGTCCTCGGCCGCCACAACGCGGAGAACGCGCTGCAGGCGGCGATGCTCTGCGAGCGCCTGGGGCACCCGCTGCCGCGCGTGGCCGAGGCCCTCGCCGCCTTCCGCGGCATCCGCCGCCGCCTCGAGGTCGCCGGCGCCGCCCGCGGCGTGACGGTGGTCGACGACTACGCCCACAACCCCGCCAAGATCCGCGCCGCCTGGGAGGCCGTCGCCCCCCACCACCGCCGCGTCCTCGCCGCCTGGCGCCCCCACGGCTTCGGCCCCCTGGCCGCCCTGCGCGCCGACCTCCGCGCCCTCTTCGCGGAGATGGCCCGCGCCGGCGTCCGCCTCTTCCTGCTGCCCGTCTTCTACGCCGGCGGCACCGCCAAGGGGGCCGTCTCGACCGACGACCTGGCCGCCGACCTCCGGGCCGACGGCGCCGAGGTGGCGTGCGTCCCCGACCTCGACGCCCTCGTCGCCCGCCTCGCCGCCGAGGCGCGG
This sequence comes from uncultured Planctomycetia bacterium, assembly GCA_964445475.1. Taxonomy (GTDB): domain Bacteria; phylum Planctomycetota; class MHYJ01; order CAYUME01; family CAYUME01; genus CAYUME01. Next base: position 278 of record CAYUME010001023.1, on the reverse strand, counting down.
GAGGGCGACGTCGTCCTGATGATGGGCGCCCGCGACCCCGACCTCCCCGCCGCCGCCCGGAGGCTGGTGGAGGCGTTGAGTTGAAGGGGGACGGCTCGTATAGCGTGGAGCGGGGAGCGTACGTTCATGGGGGAAACGGCTCGCTATCCGAGGGGCGGGGCTCCCTGGTCCGCCGTAGCCCGGAAAGGGCGAAGGCGGATCCCCGACCCGGATCCGATGCGATCGCCCGCCTTCGCCTCGATGTCGGATTTCAAGGCTTCGGCGGACAAGCCCCGTGC
>CAYUME010001022.1:0-1797 GCA_964445475.1 uncultured Planctomycetia bacterium | reverse complement strand
CGATGATCGTGGGCCTCACGGCGCGTGCGAAGAAGACTTTCGCTGCCTCGACGCCGTCGAGGCGTTCCCACCCCACCGCTGCACGCGCGATTCCGGCTGCTATCAGCGTGAATGCAAGCGACCGCCGCACCGTCCACCTCCGGGGAGCGGCCAGCCAGATTCGCCGCTCTCCGAATAGAACGAGGGGTCAGAACCACGTTCGTTACGCGTGCGTGGCTGTGGCTGGCCGGCCTCGCCGCGTAGATCGGAAGAGCTGCCGCGGCAAGCGCCGCCAGAGCCGCCCGTCTACACGCGTGCGATCGTCTCGCGTCTCGAGCGCCGAGCCGGATTACACGTCGGCGCCCGGCGCTGCGGCGCGCTCGGGCTGCGCCCCGGCCTGCGCCTCCGCGCCGGGCGCCTCCCACTCCCTGAACATGGTGAAATGGTAAAAGCGAAAATGGTAAGACTACGGCCCCGTCCTCACGAGGCGGAAGCCGACGCTGAAGAAGCGGAAACCGGGGTCGAAGCTGCTGCGGTTCGCAACCCGGCAGCTCCTGGCGTTGAAGTACCAGCTGCCGCCGCGGAAGACCCGGAAGGAGCCCGACGAAGGGCCCGTCGGATCAGTGACTCGTTCGGATGGGTAGCTCTCGAACCAGTCCCCACACCACTCCCACACGTTCCCCAGCACGTCAGAGAGCTTCCATGGGTTCGCGGGCTTCTCCCCGACCGGGTGTGTAGTGCCTCCTGAGTTCTCTCTGTGCCACACCTTGCTCCCGTCAAAGACGTTCCCCCACCAGTACCGACTGGTGGTCCCCCCACGCGCCGCGTACTCCCACTCCGCCTCCGTCGGCAGCCTCCCCCCGGCCCACTCGCAGTACGCCCGCCCCTCCTCCCAGCTCACGTTGACCACCGGGTGGTCCTCGTGCCGCCAGCTCGGGTTGAAATCCGGCGCCTCCGGCATCGTCTTCCCCGTCGCCTCGCAGTACCTCCGGTACTGCCCCACCGTCACCGGCGCCCGCCCCATCCAGAATCCCTTCGTGATCCGCACCCGGTGACGGGGTTTCTCGTCCCCGTAGGCCTCGCTGTCGTCATCCCCGGACCCCATGTCGAACTCACCCGGAGGAATGAAGACGTACTCCGCCCCGTCCTTCGGGTCCGTCCAGATAGCGAGCGGCTCCGGGTTCGATGGCGGCTGTCCTTTTAGCTTCTCCCGTTCCTCAGCTTCAGCCCTCTCTCGCTCCCGCTGCGCTTCTTCCGCCTTGCACCTCGCCTCTGCAGCTTGGCGCTCTTCTTCCGCCCTCTTCTTCGCTTCCGACGCCCGCTTCTCCTCCTCGGCGGCCTTGCGGGCCTGTTCTTCCCGCCTTCGCTGCTCCCCCGTGAGGATGTCTTCCGCCGCCTTCAGGTTCGCTGGTCGCTGCTCAGGTTTCTTCGCCAGGCACGCCTCGAGGAGCCCCCAGGCTTCGTCGCTGAGTTTCTCGGGCCTCTTTGGTGTCGCGCTCTGGTGCTGGTGGAAGACGACCGAGTCGTTCGGTCCCTTGTACGGCGGCTCGCCACTGACGAGCTCGTACAAGGTGATGCCCAAGGCGTAGATGTCCGTCGCCGGTGTCGGGTTCTCCGCTTGCAGGATCTCCGGAGCAATGTACGACGCCGTCCCTCCCCCACGGTACCCCGTGAGCTTGGTGACGCTCTCCTGGACTTTCGTCGAGATCCCGAAGTCCAAGAGCTTGACGTGGAGCGTCTGCTTGGCGAGCGATGCTCCGTGCTTGTACCCAGCCCAGTACAAGTTCTCCGGCTTGATGTCCGCGTGGACGATGCCCT
>CAYUME010001021.1:824-1798 GCA_964445475.1 uncultured Planctomycetia bacterium | reverse complement strand
AAAAGGATCTATCCTATCATGCGCAAAAGGGGATCGTTTTGCGCCATGAAAGAGAGGCGGTGACCCTGCATGGCCGCACGCCTGGAGGGGGACGGCGTGCCCGCGGATCGGATCCGCATCATCCCGATCTGGAACACGGACGGTGAAGAATCCCCCCTCCCTCGCGAGGAAAATCCCCTCGCGGATGCCCTGGACCTGTCCGGCCGATTCGTCGTGATGTATTCGGGCAACGCAGGACTCGTTCACCGCTTCGACGACGTGCTGGAGGCCATGGCGCGGCTGAGGGACCGCACGGACATCGTCTTCCTGTTCGCCGGAAACGGGCCGCAGCGCGGAAGGATCGAATCGTTCGCCCGAAAGCGGAGACTCACGCAATTCCGATACCTGAACTATTTCCCGCGCGAGCAATTGCGCGCCTGGTTCGCCCTGGCGGATGTACACCTGCTCACCCTGATTCAGGACGCGGCGGGCGTGGCCGTCCCCAGCAAGATCACCGGCGCCATGGCCGCGGGCAGGCCCGTCCTCATGGTTGGCCCCACCGCTTCCGAGCCGGCGGAAATCATTCTGTCCCACGGGATGGGCATCGTCATTGATCCCGTTCTGGAGAAGGACAGGGCGGTGGATCGCATCGTGGAGACCATCCTCCACCTTGCGGCGGAACCCGCGCTGCACAAACGCATGGGAGAGGCGGCGCGTCACGCGTTTCTGCAGGATTACCAGCACGATCTCCTGTGTCATGCGTGGCTCGACCTGCTTACGGCGGGGGAAGGGGTCCCGAAGGCATCCGTCGTGCCCCAAGCGCCTGCTCGTGCCAAATCCCGTTTCCATGGCGTAGATTTCCAGAAGGCCTGACGAACTATGGATCCCATCTTCTGGTTGATTGCGGCAGGCGTTGCCTCCTTTTCGGTGACGATGGGGCTGGTGCCGCTCGTGCGCCGGTTGGGGACCGACCACGGGTGGGTGGACCACGCGGC
>CAYUME010001021.1:0-814 GCA_964445475.1 uncultured Planctomycetia bacterium | reverse complement strand
TATCGCCCACACGGGCGGCATCGCGATCGCGGCGGGGATCATGGCCGGACTTGCCGTGCTGCTGTACGGGGTTCGGGCGACGCCCGGGGGCGTGCCCCTCCCTGAGTGGCCGTTCTGGGCGGCCGCGGGTCTTCTCCTCCTCACGGGGATCTACGACGACCTGTACAAGCTGGGATTCAAGAAAAAATTCCTCGCCCAACTCGCAGCCGGTTACCTGGTCCTGGTTGCAGGGTATCGGGTGGATGTTTCGTCCATCCCATTCCTGGCGGAGGATCCCTACAGCCAGGCCCTGGTTTCGATCCCGCTCACGCTGCTCTGGGTGATCGGGGTCATCAACGCGGTCAACCTGATCGACGGGATGGACGGGTTGTCGTCCGGGCTCGTGGCCATCGCCTTCGTCACGATGGCGTTCCTCGTCGGACCGTCCGGCAGCCTCATGGTGCTCGTCTTCGCAACGGTCGTGATCGGGGCCTTGCTGGCATTCCTCCGCACCAACTTCCATCCGGCGTCCATCTTCATGGGGGATACAGGGAGCCTCGTGCTGGGCTTTCTGCTTGCGGTGTGCGGCCTGCGCGTCGCGCCGGACGAGGGCGTGGTTTTCTCCCTGGCCATCCCCGCCCTCGCGGTCGGCGTGCCCGTCGTGGATACCGTGCTGGCGTACGTGCGAAGGTTGATCGAGGGCCAGTCGCCGTTTATGCCCGACCGCGATCATGTCCATCACCGGCTGTTCGCGCGCTTCGGTTCCCAGAAGAAAGCCGTGTTGGTCCTCTACGGCATCAACGTGCTGCTGGGCCTGGGCGCCTGGGCCCTGCTC
>CAYUME010001020.1:0-1798 GCA_964445475.1 uncultured Planctomycetia bacterium | reverse complement strand
CGGACGCCGACCGCCTTCACGCCGTCGCATCCCTCCCGTCGGACCAAGCCTACCGGTGACAGGGGTCGCCGGCGCAGCCTGGGCCGACATCCCCGGCTGCCGACGCGGCTTCGTACGCGACCCCCGCGTTGACCCCGGGGGACGACGGCCGGCAGGTCCGGTGCGTCGCAACGAGCGCCGACGGCGAGACTGCATCCGACAGCGCGCCCCTGACCGTTCGCCGGGTCCTGATGGTGAAGGAGGGATTCGGCACCTACACGCCTTCGGCGGGCACTGACCGGAGCGCGCCCGGCGACCTTCGAAGCGCGGCTTCCCGGTCGGCGCGCCATGGACGGGCCGCCCGGCGCGCCAGGAGACGACGCTCGGGAAGGTGAAGGGGGATGTGCGGGCGTCGCTCGAGGTCCTACCCGTGCCGTCTGACCCTATCGTTCAAGGTTGCCGTTAAGGCCTTCGAGGGGGCCCGGGACTCAAATGGATCGCATCGTGGGCGGCATCACGCCCGCGCCGTGACGGCGCGGCTTCATGCCACAATGGATCGATTGTCGTTGAAACAAATTAATAATATATGGGTTTTGCTTGACAACCGCTTGCGGAATTTAATAGAAATGTGACAAGTTCCGGGGCGGGGGAGCGATTCCTCGGGATCGCGCGGTCGCGCCGTCCGGCCTTCCGTCGCGAGGGGAGGAGCCCGGCATGCTCGAGAGCCTTCCCGACGATGTCATAGGCCGTTTCGTCGTCGATCATATGCTGGCCACCGCGGCCCAAGTTGACTCCGCCCGCGAGTTTCAGGCCGACCAGAACCGCCGTGGCTTCCCCCTCTCCCTCGTCGAGGCCATGGTCCGCCTCGGCGTCATCACCCCGGCGCAGCGCGAGGGGGTGGAGCAGCGCGTCCAGATCCAGCAGAAACAGGTCGTCCAGCAGCTTCTGCACTATCGTCTCGAGCGGAAGGTCGGCGAGGGGGGGATGGGGGTCGTTTACCTGGCGCGGGACACGCACGACGACCGTACCGTGGCGTTGAAGGTTCTGGCGCGCCACTGTACCGCGCGCCCCGACTTCATGCGCCGGTTCCAGCGCGAGGCCGATGCGGCGGGTCGCCTGAACCACCCCCACATCGCCCGCGCCTACTCCTTCGGGGAGGACCGGGGGCGACACTTCTACGTGATGGAGTACTGCGAGGGCGAGACGCTGGACAGGCGCATCAAGCGTGACGCTTACCTCTCGCCCGAGGAGGCCACGCGCCTCGTCCTCCAGATCGCGAGGGGGCTGAAGTACGCCCACGAGCGGGGTGTGGTCCACCGCGACATCAAGCCCTCCAATATCGTGGTCTCGCCGGCCGGCGAGGCGAAGATCCTGGACCTGGGGCTCTCGAAGCGCCTCGAGGAAGCGGAGAGCGCCCACATCACGCTGAGCGGCGTGGCCATGGGGACGCCGCACTACATGTCGCCCGAGCAGGCGCGCGGGGAGCGGTCGATCGACGGGCGGGCGGACATCTACTCTCTTGGCGCGACGTACTACCATCTCCTGACGGGCGAGACGCCGTTCCACGGCACGTCGGCCTTCGAGATCGTCACGAAGCACCTCCACGAGCAGCTGCCGGACCCGCGGGATCTCCGCGAGGAGATCCCGGACGGCGTGGTGCACGTGATCCGCCGGATGATGGCCAAGAAGCCGACGGACCGGTATCCCGACTGCGGGGCGCTTCTGAAAGACCTGGAACGGGTGTCGGGTGGGGAGGATCCGGCGAGTTTGGAGCTCGATTCGACGCTCTCGGCGGTGGCGCTGCCGCGGCGTCCGCGTC
>CAYUME010001019.1:0-1803 GCA_964445475.1 uncultured Planctomycetia bacterium | reverse complement strand
GCTAACAGTTCTAGCAACCGGGTCTTGTCACGCTTCCACGTCCCGAGTGACGTTCGTTCCAAGATGCCGCGCATCTCTTCCTTCACCGACCTCTGCGTCCCGCCGTCCGCCAGCATCTTGGGCATCGCCTTGAGGATGACCTGCCGGAAGTCCTCCCGCCCCGGTCGGAAGTAGTGTTTCATCACGACCTCGACGGTCCGGTGCCCGGTGACGCGCTGGACAAGTTCGAGGGGCACGCCAGCCGCAAGCGCGAGAGTGATCCACGTGACGCGGAAACTGTGGTAGTCCCGGACTGAAGCCTTCCGTTTGCCGTTTTCACGTTCGACCTGGAGGGCGTCCGACTTGGGTGCCAACCGCCGGCCCCGGATGATCGCGCACTTGATCGCCCCTTCGATCTCGTTCAGGTAGCCGGAAACCGCCCCACGGCTGGCGCCCGTGGACGCCATCACTTCCGTGAGCCCCTGGCCGTCGATGTAGCCAGTGAAGACCTCACGCATCCTCGTCGCCTTGGGCGTCGCCCCCAGGGTGTCGATATAGGCCAGCCCCCGAGAACGCGCCTCGTCCGCTGAGACGGGTTGGAGCGCCCGGCCCTCGTCAATGGCCGTGCGTTCGAGCGCCCGCGCCAGCACCTGCTTCACGCGCCACGTGATCCCGTCCGGGTTGTTGCGGTACATCTCCGCGGCCTGTGGGAAACAGAACGGGGACTTGCCGGCCGCCGCCCGCGCCTTCCCCAGTTCTTCACGCAGCATCGGGAACATAGGGATGTCTACGGTCTGCCCTGTCTTGGCGGTCTTCACCGTGATGAACCCTTCCTTGTGGTCCACATCCTTCCACTTGAGCAGGCAGCAGTCGCCCCGGCGCATCGCCGTGCACATCCCCGTGACGATCACCGGCCGGATGAAGTCATCATCGACGCAGGCGTCGAGGATCGCCTTCAGTTCCTCGACCGTGAACGGCTCCCGACTGACCGTCTCCGTGGCCTTCGTCACCAGCTCGTGGAACGGGTTACTCCCCTCGTTCAGCTTAGGGTGAAGGTGCTTGAAGGTCGCACGGAGCAGCTTCAGCGCGTCGTTCCAGGTCTTGGGCGACACCCCGCGAGCCCCCTCCGCCGCCATGAACGCCTTCGCAGTCTCGGGCTTCACCGCGATGAAGTCCTTGGCGTCGGTTTGGTGCTCGGCCACGAAAGCGCCAAAGCGTTCCAGCGTCACCCGACACTGGTTGGCGTAGGCGGGGGAGGGGGCCTTGCGCCGCGGGATCCGCTGCCAGTGCTCGTAAAGGTCGGCGACCTTGGGAAAGGTCACTTGCCGGCCCGTCTTCAGTTCGGCCAGCTTCTGGAGTGCCTTCTCCCCGGTCCGGTCCTCCACCATCGTCTGGCGCAGTTGCTCGTAAGCCTCCTGCGCCCGGCCCCGCGACCTTTCGAACTCATCATCCCCGAGCATTGTGCGTTTCCGGGGTCGTGCCCCCGTGATGGGGACGTTCAGATTGATGACGGTCTTGCGGCCGTTGACCATGAACACCCCGTACCACCAACTGCTGGACTTACGGATTTCGAGCGACATAAGGGCCTTTGTGCAATGCTGTGACCGACCGTGCGAGACTCTAGCAGGGTGGAAAGGGCTTTACCAAACATTTGCCAAATAAATGCATGGATTAGGCAATTAAACACTTGGCTATCAACTATGCAGCTTTAGCCTCATAACCTGAAGGTCGCTGGTTCAAATCCCACCCTTATGTTTAGCTTCACATAAGGGTGGTTATGCAAAGATCGCGGTTATGGAAAGGTGTGGCTGACGGACCCTGCGG
>CAYUME010001018.1:306-1811 GCA_964445475.1 uncultured Planctomycetia bacterium | reverse complement strand
GACCGGGAAGCTGCTGGGCGGTCTGGGGGTTCGGGTCCGGACGGTGGAGGCGGGAGCCGACCTTGCTGCGGTCGACGTCCTGGTTGTCGGCAAGGCGGCGCTGACGGCGGACGGCCCGGGTCCCGATCTGCGCCGCGTGCGCGACGGTCTGAAGGTGGTCGTGTTCGAGCAGGCCGCGGAAGTCCTGGAAAAGCGGCTCGGATTCCGCATTGCGGAGTACGGCCTGCGCCAGGTCTTCCCGCGGGTGCCCGACCATCCGCTTCTCGCCGGTCTTGACGCGGAACACCTGCGCGACTGGCGCGGCGAGGCGACGATCCTGCCGCCGCGCCTGACGTACGAGCCCAGCCGCCGCTACAACGGCGCCCCGGCGGTCGCGTGGTGCGGCCTCGAGGTGACGCGGGCCTGGCGCTGCGGCAACCAGGGCAGCGTGGCCTCCGTCCTCATCGAGAAGCCCGCGCGCGGCGACTTCCTCCCCGTCGTGGAGGGCGGCTTCAGCCTCCAGTACAGCCCGCTGATGGAGTTCCGCGAGGGGAAGGGGATGGTCCTCTTCTGCCAGATGGACGTGACGGGGCGGACAGAGCCGGATCCCGCGGCGGAGACGCTGGCCCGGAACATCCTGTCGTACGTTGCGGCCTGGACCCCGTCGCCGGCCCGGAAGGCCCTCTACGCGGGCGACCCTGCGGGGAAGGCGCACCTGGAGGCGTCGGGCTTCGCGCCGGGGGACGGGGGGAAGGACGAGCTGACGGCCGGGCACGTCCTGGTCGTCGGCCCCGGCGGCGGGACGTCGCTGGCCGGCCGCGCGGCGGCCGTCGCCGCGTGGCTCCGGGCGGGCGGGAACCTGCTGGCAATCGGGCTCGACGAGGCGGAGGCGAACGCGCTCCTGCCGGCGAAGGCCGCCCTGAAGAAGGCGGAGCACATCGCGGCGTGCTTCGACCCGCCCGGCCGGGCCTCGCCGTTCGCGGGCGTCGGCCCGGCGGATGTCCACATCCGGGAGCCCCGGGTGCTGCCGCTCGTCGTCGCGGGGGCCGAAATCCTCGGGGACGGCGTGCTGGCGAAGGCCGAGGGCTCCGGCGTCGTCTTCTGCCAGCTGGCGCCCTGGTCGTTCGCGTACCAGCCGGGCCAATACAACGTCAAGCGGACGTTCCGGCGGACGGCGTTCCTCGTGTCGCGCCTGCTTGCCAACCTGGGCGCGGCCGGGTCGACGCCGATCCTGGATCGCGTCGGCAGTCCCGTGAAGGCCGGCGCGGCGGAGAAGCGATGGCTGGAAGGCCTCTATCTCGACACGCCGGAGGAGTGGGACGACCCGTACCGGTTCTTCCGGTGGTAGGGAGGCGCGGGAGGGGGGGGCCGCCGACGGGCGATCCGTGTCCCGCAGGCGGCGGACAACCCCGATCGGCTGCGACCCCGTCGAATCGGGGTTGTCGGGCTCCGCCCATACGCCACCCGGCGCACCCCCAACCACCCCAACCCAACGCGGAACCCGGAACATGAAGGGGGAACGGGAA
>CAYUME010001018.1:0-296 GCA_964445475.1 uncultured Planctomycetia bacterium | reverse complement strand
CACACGCGATCGCCGGAGCATGACGGGGGACAGGATACCATGAACAAGATCTCGCTCGCGGGCGTCGTGGCGGGGATCGCGATCCTGGCCGCCGGCCTGGCCGGGTTCCTGTTCTTCCTCTTCGCGCGCCTCGACGCCTTCTCCGCCTCGCTCCAGCGGGTCTCCGTTCCCGGCGAGGCGGTGCTGCAGCTCCAGGCCGGATCGCACACCGTTTACTGGGAGACGACCCGTCTGGGAGACCTCTGGCCGGGACTGGAGTGCTCCGTCGTGTCTCCGGACGGGGTGCCGGTGGAGGT
>CAYUME010001017.1:0-1825 GCA_964445475.1 uncultured Planctomycetia bacterium | reverse complement strand
CGCACCCAGTCCTGCTCGTGCGAGCAGCCAACGCGCGGGAGGCGCTCCTTCGGCCGGAAGCCCTGCCCGAGCTCCTCGGGGAAGATCCGCGGGGCGTTCCCGTAGACGCCGGCGAGCACGAGCCCCCTGCTCCCGATGATCATCGAGCCGCCTTCCGAATAGGCGCCCTGCTTCAGGATCCCCGGGTCCTTGAGCGCCTCCGGCGCCGGCGGGACGAGCCCGTCGTACCACGTCAGCTTCAGCGCGGGCGTCCCGTTCCGCGCGGGGAAGTGGAACGTGACGAGGGAGGAGATCGGGTGCGTGTCGGGGTTGAGGTCCTTCGACACCGCCTCGACGGCGGACGGCGCTCCGAGGCCGAGGGCGGTGACGACGGGGTCGAGGGTATGGACGCCGCGGTCGCCCATCATGCCGTTCCCGTAGTCCCACCACGCGCGCCAGGTCGTCGGGTGGTAGGCGCGGTGGTAGGGGCGCATCGGGGCGGGACCGATCCAGAGCTCCCAGTCGAGCCCTTCCGGGAGCGGCATCGTCTCGGCGGGGCGCCGGCCCCACTTCGGGCTCCAGCTCGCGTGGCCCCAGGGAAGGTAGGTCAGGCTGCACCACGCGATCACCTCGCGGACCGTCCCGATCGCGCCGCCGCGGATCCACTCGGCGGTCGTCCGCTGGTAGTCGCCCGAGTGCCCCTGGATCCCCATCTGCGTGGCCACCTTGCACTCGCCCATCGCCTTCGCCAGCATCCGCGCCTCGTACACGTCGTGCGTGAGCGGCTTCTGGGTGTAGACGTGCTTCCCCACCCGCATCGCCGCCATCGTGATCACGGCGTGCGTGTGGTCGGGCGTCGCGACGATGACGGCGTCCACGTCCTTCTGTGCCAGCAGCTTCCGGTAGTCGGTGTACCGCTTCGCGTCGGGGTACTTCTTGAAGGTGTTGGCGGCGAAGGCGTGGTCGACGTCGCAGAGGGCGACGATGTTCTCGGACCGCACGGCCCCGAGGTTCGCGGCGCCCATGCCGCCGATGCCGATGCCGGCGATGCCGATCCGGTCGCTGGGCGGCGTCGCGCCCGGACCGCCGAGGACGTGGCGGGCGACGACCATCGCCGAGCCGGCCGAGAGCGCGCCGAGGAGACGGCGGCGGGGAAGGCGGTGAGGCGTCATGGCGCGATCTCCTACGGGCAGGGGAACCACCGATGAACACGGAGGAGGAGCCGACAGGGCCATTGATCGCATTGTCATCTGGGTCCATCCGCGGTCTCATTTCATGCCCGGTGCGCGTTCAAGACTGCGGCGGAACGTGGCGCGGATCCGGGGAGATCCTATAATGCAGGGGCGCCCCCGGTCGTTCGATTCCCGGCCGGGGGCGAAATCGAACAGCGCGGGAGGGCCGCGGCGCGGCGGCGAGACGCGATGAGGCTGGACCTGCCCCGGGACCGGCGGCTGCTGGCGGACCTGCGCCGCTTCGGGATCCCCGAGATCCCCTCCCTCGGCGCGTGCCGGCTGGTGGACGCCGAGGAGGACCTCCCGCCCCACACGCATGCCGGCTGCATGGAGATCCACTACATCAAGCGGGGGAGCCCCGTTTTCATGGCGGGCGGGCGGCTCCACCGGCTGCGCGGGGGGGACCTGTTCGTGACGTGGCCGGAGGAGGTGCACGACACGGGGGGCCTGCCGCTCGGGCGCGGCGTCTACTACTGGATCCAGGTCCGCGTCCCCGCGCGCCCCGCGCGGTTCTGCGGGCTGGCGGGCGACGGGGCGCGGCGGCTGGCACGGGCGCTCCGGTCGCACCCCGCGCGGCACTTCCGCGGGACGCCGGAGGCGGAGCGGCTCATCGA
>CAYUME010001016.1:0-1826 GCA_964445475.1 uncultured Planctomycetia bacterium | reverse complement strand
CAGCACAGCGGCACAACGGCGAAACAGCACGACGGCCGGTTCTCACCACCAGGGCACGAAGACGACGGAAAGGACAACAGCTTCATCTGGGCGGGGGGGGCCGCCGGGGTGAGAGGCGCCCGCTGCGCTCCCGGAGGGGGCCCGGGGCCCGGTCCCTACTTCACCAGGCTGTCGAGCAGCGTACGGAACTCGTCGTAGGCCTCGGACGGGCGGGTGCCGCGCTGCTTGGGGAAGCCGGAGTCCGCCCCGCGCAGCAGGGCGTGGGCCTGCCGCGCGACGCCCTTCTCCCGTGCGATCTTCACCGCCAGCCGGACCGCCGGCAGGACGAGCGTCCCCTCCTTCGCGTTGGCCACCACGGTCGGGATGAGCACGTTGAGCGCCGGCAGCGTCTTCTCCGCCTCCACCAGCTCGGTACACTGCGCCATGCGGAGGCGGAGCTGGAGGTCGGGGCGCTCCTTGTACACGGCGAAGACCTGCTCGTAGATCGGCTGCCGTCTCCGGAGGTCCTCCTTCGGGATGCAGTCCAGGAACGCGTCCAGGCATTCGCAGGTCATGTCCGGATGCCGCGCCAGCGCGCGCACCATCTCGTTGAGCCACTGGAGCCCCGTGGCCTGCGACACCGTGCCCGCCTTCATGTGCTCGACGAAGAGCGGCCAGCCCCACAGGGTGAAGTAGTTCATCTTCAGGGCCTGGGTCGTCAGGTTCAGGGACTCCTTGGGGTGCTCGGCCCGTATCGCCTCCGCCATCCGCACCAGCAACTCGCTCGTGTTGAACTTGTCGTACGAGAGCGAGACGCCGTCGTACATCATCGCGATGAACCGGTCGAGGGAGCGGGTCCGCGTCTGGGGGTCGAAGACGTCGCCCGTGTAGTAGAAGTCGTAGAGGTAGCGCCCGGCGAAGTCGAGGGCCGGCTTCCCCCCCTGGATGTCCAGGAAGCCGAACCAGCAGTGCCCGCTGCCCCCGTAGCGGCCCTCCCCGCGGACCTTCATGGCGGGGACCCCGAGGGACTTGGCGACCCGGCTGGCGAAGTGGGCCTGGTCGCCGCAGACGCCGCCGAACTTCAGGATGTTCTCCAGCGAGTACGGGCGGCTGCCCAGCTTCGGGTTCTTGTCGTTCAGCTTGTCGTAGTCGTACGGGACCATCGGGTAGAGCGCCGCGACGGCGCCCTTGCCCGCGCGGAACTTCGACACCGCCCAGTCGCGCTCCTCCCTGGACGCGTCGTTGTCGACGAGGTGGACGAGGATCTGCCAGGGCAGGTTCCGGAGGTCGAACGGGAAGAGGGGCTGGAGCTTCCTGTCGGTGTAGTAGTCGAAGATCTCGACCGGGTCCGGGGCCTCCAGCCGCGGGAACTGCTCCTCCTTCACGCCGTGGATCCCCTGGAAGCGGCCCGAGAGGACGGCGTCCGGCTGGTCGTAGACGACGGCGATGGCGACGGCCAGGTGGGGGTACTGCTTCAGCCGGGCCTCGTCGTGCTTCCGCAGCGCGTCGAGGACCCGGGCGGCGGCGGGGAGGTCGTCGTACCGGGGCGACAGGGCCGTCATGAAGAGGTCGCGGACCGGCTTCTCCCGGTCCAGGAAGGCGAGGAGGTCCCGCGGGTCGGTGTCGCCGTCGGCATCCAGGTCGGCGTGCTCGTGCCCCGCGCTCCACGCCGTCAGGTACGCCGCGAGGTCGACCGTGGTGACTGCCCCGTCGCCGTCGTAGTCGGGTCGTGGTGGCGGCCGGCTTAACGCGGCTACGCGGTAGTTGACATTCGCCGGCACGTACCGATCGCCCATCGCCTCCCAGGTCGTGGTGCCATAGGACCCTTGGCAACCCTCCTCCGGGGG
>CAYUME010001015.1:0-1828 GCA_964445475.1 uncultured Planctomycetia bacterium | reverse complement strand
TCGGCGTCTTCAGCGTCTTCGGCGGTGAATCCCATCCGTTGTGCTGTTGGTCTGTTGTCCTCGGGAGATAATCTGCGCAATCTGTGTCAATCTGCGAAATGTGAGCCCCCCGGGCACGCCGGCCCGGCCTCCCCGCGCCCGGAAACTCTTGCCTCCAGCCATGATATTTATATAATCATTTCATCCTTTATGCGCCTTTCCCCCCGGGAGGTCCCATGGCCCGATCGTCCCAGCCCTCCTGTCGCCGCCCCGCCGCACTCCTCGCCGCCGCCCTCGCCCTTTCCCTCGCCGCCCCGCCGTCCTCCGCCGCCCCCGCGCCGAACGCCTCCCCCAAGGAGGGCGGCGGCGTCTCCGACTTCGCCGTCCAGCAGGCCATCGGGAAGGGCCTCGCCTATCTCGCCAAGGCCCCCTCCCCGGCCCACACCACGCTGGCCAAGAACTCCGACGAGCTGATCTGCTACACCCTCCGCTGCGCCGGCGTCCCCGAGTCCGACCCGACCTTCAAGAAGTGGTTCTCCCGCCTCCTCCGCGACCCCCTCGAGCGCACCTACAAGGTCGCCCTCCAGGCCATGCTCCTCCAGGAGATCGACCCCGTCCGCTACAAGGGCCGACTCTGGCAGTGCGCCCAGTTCCTCGTCGACAACCAGTGCAAGAACGGCCAGTGGTCCTACGGCCAGCCGCGCGGCTCCGTCAAGGAGCTTCCCCCGGGCCTCAAGCCCGTCGGCGAGGCGTCCCCTGACGCCGCCGACGGCTCCCGCCGCACCGTCGTCCGCGTCCCCGTCCGCCAGACCGAGTGGGGCCCCGACGCCGGCGACAACTCGATCAGCCAGTACGCCGCCCTCGGCCTCCGCGCCTGCCACGACGCCGGCATCGGCCTCCCCGAGACCACCGTCCTGCTCGCCGTCCGCTGGTGGTACCAGAGCCAGTTCCCCTCCGACCCGAAGGAGGGCCCCTACGGCGGGCGCGGATGGAACTACAAGAGCCGCGAGACCCACACCCGCGGGCCCTACCACGCCATGACCGCCGGCGCCGTCGGCGCCATGGCCATCTACGAGTACATCCGCGGCAACGACTGGAAGCGCAACCCGTGCGTCAAGGAGGGCGTCGAGTGGCTCACCGCCCACTGGAGCCTCGGCGGCGGCTACTACTACCTCTACGGCCTCGAGCGCGCCGGCGTCCTCTGCGACGTCGATGCCTTCGGCGACCACGCCTGGTATCCCGAGGGCACCCGGCATCTGCTCAAGAACCAGAACCCCGACGGCTCCTGGGGCAAGTACAAGGAGGAGAAGGATCAGCACAAGATGGTCTGGGATACCTGCTTCGCCATCCTCTTCCTCCGCCGCGCCACCCGCCCCCTCGTCTATTCCGGACCCGAGGGGGGGAAGCATTAGGGGGGACGGCTCATATAGCGGGGAGCGGGGAGCGTACGGCCATGGGGGGAACGGCTCGCTAGCCGAGGGTCGGGGCTCGATGGTCCGCCGTAGCCCTGAAAGGGCGAAGGCGGATCCCCGTCCCGGATCCGATGCGATCGTCCGCCCTCGCCTCTATGCTCTGCCCCGGTGAGCGCGATCTTCCGTGTGAAAACCCGGCTGGGCCGGCATGTGCTTTGGAGAGGCGAGAGAGTAGGACGAGATGCGAGCTTGCCCGCCGGAGCCGCACGTGCAATCACAAGAGGCGAAGGCGGGTTAAGAGGCCAGAGAGTAGACGCGTGGCCGAGGAGCCGCGAGTGAGCCGATGTGAGAGGCCAGACCCGGAGCCGCGAAAAACCCCCAACGGGGTCGTCTCGCCTCTGGCCTCTACTCTCTACTTTCTTAACTCGCCTCTCGCC
>CAYUME010001014.1:0-1833 GCA_964445475.1 uncultured Planctomycetia bacterium | reverse complement strand
GTACTACCGCTACAGCCACCTGATGTCGATCGACCCTTCGGTCGAGCTCGGGCGGCGCGTCCGCCTGGGCGACCCGATCGGCCTCCTCGGCAAGGAGGGGGGCAGCGGGGGGTGGTCGCATCTCCACTTCGACATCAGCATGCCGCAGCCCTCAGGCCGGTACGGGATCGCCGACGGGTATGCGTTCGTGTTCGACGCCTGCCGGCGGCGTGACCGGATGGCGCTGGTGGCGGTGGCGCGGCCTCACCTCGTGGCGTGGGCCGGGGAGCCCGTGACGCTCGAGGCCTCGCGGTCGTGGCACGAAGGCGGGCCGTCGCGCATCGCCCGGTACGAGTGGACGTTCGGGGACGGCACGACGGCGGAGGGTCCAGCGGTGCGGCGCACCTACGAGAAGCCGGGGCATTACACCGAGGTCGTGAAGGTGATCGACGACGCGGGACGCTCCGACGTCGACTTCGCCGTCGTGCAGGTGTTCGACAAGGCCGCGCCCACGCCCGTGCCCCCCGCGATCCACGCCGCGTTCTGGCCGACCACGGGCCTCCGGGCGGGGGACGCGGTGACGTTCAAGGCCCGCACCTTCGGGGTCCGGTCCGACGAGGGACGCGAGACGTGGGACTTCGGGGACGGCTCGGCGCCGGTCCCCACCCGCTCCGACGGCAATCGCGACCACCATGCGAAGGACGGCTACGCCGTCACGACCCACCGGTACGCGAAGCCGGGACGCTTTCTCGTCTCCGTCCTCCGCACCGACGACCGCGGATACACCGCAACAGCCCGACTGTGCGTCACGATCGAACCCTGACGCTTGGCTAGGAGGCTCGCCATGGGAGTCATCCGGGACCTGGACGACCTGGCGTCGTGGAAGGCGCTCTGGGACGCGCTGGCGGCGCCCGACGCCCCGGCGCGGCTCGTCTTCAAGCGGAGCCCGACCTGCCCCCTCAGCCTGGACGCCGAGGAGGCTTTCGAGCGGTTCGTGGCGGGGATCCCCGGCGACGGTGCGGACCGGTTCTGGCGCGTCGACGTGATCAGCCGGCGCGACGTGTCGCGGCGGATCGCCGAGGACGTCGGGGTGCGACACGAGTCCCCCCAGGCGCTGCTCCTGGTCGGCGGCCGGCGCGTCCTCTGGCATGCCAGCCACCGGGCCATCACGGGGGCCACGCTTGCGGGAGCGCTCGGGTCGGCCGGTTAAGCCCGGGGGCGTTCGCGCGCCGGCCGTCGGGCGCCTGTTCAATATCCTGCAGTCACCAAATCCGAACGATCGGCGCATCCCTCCGTGCTATCCTCTCCTGGCGGATTCCCGCGCTGGGCGCGGGACGATACGCCCGCCTTTTCGGAAAGGAGCCCGCCATGCCGCACCGGATCCTGGCCGCCGTCGTCCTGGCCGCATCGCTGGCCGCCGCCGCGGAGCCGGCCCCGGAGCCGGTCCGCGTCCTGGTCCTGACGGGCCGCAACAACCACGACTGGCGGAAGACGACGCCCCGGCTGAAGGCGATACTCGAGGGGACGGGGAGGTATGTCGTCGACGAGGCCGTGCCGCCGGAGGGCCTCTCCGAATCGAACCTGGCCCGGTACGGCGCGATCCTGAGCAACTGGAACAGCTGGGGGAAGGGGGACCGGGAGGCGGAGGCGTGGCCCGAGGAGGCCCGCAAGGCCTATCTCGGATTCGTCCGGAACGGCAAGGGGCACGTCGCCGTCCATGCCGGCGGCAGCTCCTTCTACGAGGGCTGGCCGGAGTACCGCAAGATCGCGCTCGTCTCCTGGGACAAGGCGAAGACGGGGCACGGCCCGCAGCACGGCTTCAAATTCCTTGCCTACGTCAAAGGCTTCGGAAGG
>CAYUME010001013.1:0-1835 GCA_964445475.1 uncultured Planctomycetia bacterium | reverse complement strand
CGCGCCTACGAGGCGGTCGGCCGCCTCCTCAAGATCCGCGGCCGCGTCCTCGCCGTCACCTGGGACCACGCGCACCTCCACGCGGAGCTGGAGGACGGATCCGTCATCGAAGGGGAGGCGAACATCGGCCTCCGCCCGCGCGAGCCGGCCCTTCCCATCCGCCGCGTCTCGCTTCGCCCCGCGGCGCAGGCCAATCCCGACGCGGCCCAAGCGATCCGCGGATCCGACATCGTCCTCTTCGCCCCCGGCGACCTCTACACGTCGACGCTCCCCAACCTCCTCGTCGCCGGCATCCCGGAGGCGCTGCGGGAGACGCGCGCCGCGGTGGTCTACGTGGTGAACCTCATGACGCGGCACGGCGAGACGGACGACTACCCCGCCTCGCGCCACGTGGCCGAGATCGCCCGCTACGGGGGACGGGTACCGGACGCCGTGCTGGTGCACCGCGGGGAGATCCCGGCCGATCTCCTCGCACGATACGCGGCGGAACGGTCCCGGCCGGTGGCGGTCGACGCCGAGGCGATCCGTGCGCTCGGCGTGAAGACGGTGCGCGAGGCCGACGTCATGTCGAAGACCGCGCTTGCCCGCCACGACCCCGCGCGGACGGCCGCGGCGCTGGCGGATCTGTTCCGGGAGCTGGCGCCGCGGCCGTCCTGAGCGGGAAGGAACCGCCGAAGAGGCCGAACCCGCAGCCGTTGAGACGGTTCGGCGTCTTCCGCCTTCGCCTGCTGTGAACGGGAAGGAGGCTTCGGCGGACACGTCGGTGGTGAATCGGTCCGTTGTGCCGTTTCCTGGGTGCGGCTTTCTGCCGTGGTGCCTTCTGGTGAAATCCCGGGCGCTCGTCGTCCTTCGCTGGGCCTTCTTCCTGCTCGCGGGCGCGGGGATGATCCTCCTCGCCTGGGCGGCCTGGATCGCCGACGTCACGGGCTCGTTCCGGCCGCCGGTCCGGATCGGGAATACCCCCGAGGTCCTCGCCGCCCTCCCCTCCCGAGGCCCCGACGACTCCGTCCGCTTCGCCGTCCTCAGCGACGTCGAGGAGGGCGTCGAGACCTTCCGCGAGGCCCTCCGCCGCTTCGCGGAGCGCCGGCCGGACTTCGTGGTGCTCAACGGCGACATGGCCCAGCGGCCGACCCTGCAGGGGTTCCGCTACTTTCTCTGGCAGTTCCGGGACGCCGCGTGGCCGGGGCCCTATTTCTGCGGCGCCGGGAACCACGACATCGCCGACGGCAACGACCTCGCCCTTTTCCAGGCCCGCTTCGGCGACGAGCGGTTCGCCTTCCGGCTTGGCGCCTGCCAGTTCCTGATCCTCAACAACAACGGCACCCGCGAGGGGACGCTCTCCGGTTCCGATTACCGCTGGCTGGAGTCGGCTGCCGCGAGCCCCGGTCCGGGACCGGAGATCCGGCACCGATTCCTCTTCCTCCACGTCCCGCCGCTCGACGCGCCGCAGGATGTGGACCGCGTACAGCCCCGGGTCGCCTTCCAGCGGCTCTACGACCTGGCTCCGCGGCTGAAGATCCGCAGCGTCTTCTGCGGCAACCTGCACGCCTACCGTCGGATCGAGATCGGGGGGACGGTCTACGTCGTCTGCGGCGGCGGCGGGGCGGACCGGCAGAGCCCGGAGTCCGTCCCGCACTACGTGGAGGTCGTCGTCGAGGGCGACCGGGTTGCCGACGAGACGATCCCCCTCCCGGAGATCCACAGCCCGGTCGAGGCGATCGACCGGTTCGCGTGCCTCTACGTCGGCCCGTGGCTCGCCCGTCACCCCGTGGCGGGGATCGCGCTGGGGGTCGCGGCCCTGGCGGCCCTCGCCGGGCCGCCCACCGCGGCGCTCC
>CAYUME010001012.1:0-1839 GCA_964445475.1 uncultured Planctomycetia bacterium | reverse complement strand
ACGTCGATCTGGTGGACGTTCTGCTCGACGAGGATGTCGCCGGAGAGGGCGATGTCCATGCCCCAGCCGCGCAGGCGCGCCTCGGGGTCCTTCGGGTCCTTCCGGATCGCCTCGGCGTACTTGCCGAAGGGGTCGCCGGTGATGAAGTTGGCCTCGCCGCAGACGATCGTCCCGATGGCGCCCTCCTGCACCAGCTTCACCGCCTCCTGGTCCGCGGGGTTGCTCCGGTACTGGAAGTCGACGAGGAAGGCGCGCTTCTTCTCCGACGCGCTCTTCCCGCTGGCCGCGATGGAGAGGCAGCCGGGGACGTCGACGCCGACGGGCTTGGCGCACCAGACGTGGAGGCCGGCCTCGACGGCGGCGGCGGCCTGCCCGGGGCGGAAGAAGGGCGGGTTGACGAGGGCGACGGCGTCGACCGCGCCCTTCGCCTTGTCGAGCATCCGCTGGTAGCCGGAGAGCCCGGTGAAGCGCATCCCGGGCGGGATCTCCGGATGCTTGACGATCACCATCGTGTTGTTCATGTCGACGGTCCGGCTCTCGAAGTAGTCCTGGCAGGCGGCGATGTGAAAGCCGCCGTGGCCGGCGAAGAGCTTGGCCAGCCACTGGCCGCGGTCCCCGCAGCCCCAGATCGCGAGGCGCACCTTTTCGTTCGCGGCAAAGCCGCGGACGGTCTCCGGGCGCAGCAGCGTCACCGACGCGGCGGCCGCGCCGGCCCCCATGAGCTGTCGCCGGCCGAGACCGCCGGTGCCGGTCGTCGTTGCGTCTGCCATGGCATGTCTCCCTGGATCGGGACCCGTTGATCGCCCGGCCTTCAAAGCGTCCATCCCTTCCGGTACTCATAGTGGAGGTAGTCGTTCGCCTTCGGCAGGTTGGTCACCTTCATGGCCTCTGCGTCCCACTCGAGCCGGTTGCGTCCGCGGTCGCCGGCGCCGTGCATGAGGCGAACGGAGATGAGCGCGAGGAGCGTCGACTCGATGAGCGGGCCGGCGAAGGCGAAGCTCGACTCCGTCGGCGTCTTCTCCTTGCAGGCCTGGATCCACTCCGTGTGGTGGCCGATCGATCGCGGGAGCGTCTTCGGCGGGCGCTGGAAATCCCTGTTCAGGCTCTCGGGCAGGAGCCGCGGCCGCTCGCCGCCCCAGCCCTCGACCAGCATCTTCCCCTTGTCGCCGACGAAGAGGATGCCGTCCTCGCGGTCCAGCTCCTTCCCGGGCTCCAGCTCTTCCGGCCGCGCGGGGATCAGCCCGCCGTCGTACCAGTGGACGGTGACAGGCGGCATCTCGCCCGGCGGGGCGCCGGCCGGCGCGGGGCGTGCCGGGAACCGGAGGTGCGCGGTGCTGGCGAGCGGGACCGTCTCGGTGTTGACGAGGGTCGAGCTGGCGTCGACGCTCGCCGGCGCGCCGAGGCCGAGGGCGGCGAAGACGGGGGCGAGGTTGTGCGAGCCCATGTCGCCCAGCGGGCCCGTCCCGAAGTCCCACCACCCGCGCCACCGGAACGGGACGTAGGCGGGGTGGTAGGGTCGCTGCGGCGCGGGGCCGAGCCAGAGGTCCCAGTCGAGCGTGGGCGGGACGGGCGGCGTGTCCTGCGGCCGATCGATGCCCTGCGCCCACATGAGCTTCCCGCCGTAGGTGGGGCGGTTGCTCCAGACGTGGACCTCGCGCACCGGCCCGATGGCGCCCGCCCAGAGCCACTCCTTGATGAGCCGGTTGCCCTCGAAGGCCATGCCCTGGTTGCCCATCTGCGTGGCCACGCCGGCCTCGCGGGCCGCCTTCGCCACGGCGCGGCACTCGTGGATCGTGTGGGTGAGCGGCTTCTCGCAGTAGACGGGCTTCTTCATCCGCA
>CAYUME010001011.1:0-1848 GCA_964445475.1 uncultured Planctomycetia bacterium | reverse complement strand
AGTCCGCGATCGAGTAATAGAGGCAGAGGGGGACCTTGCGGCGGTGGCAGGCGTCGGCGAGGAGCCGGATGACGTCCTTCCCGTACGGCGTGTTGACCGAGTGGTAGTCCGTGTGCTTCGACGCGAAGAGGCAGAACCCGTCGTGGTGCTTGGTGGTGAGGCAGACGTACTTCATGCCGGCCGCCGCGGCGAGGTCGAGCCAGGCGTCCGGGTCGAACTTCACCGGGTTCCACTGCTGCGCGAGCTTCACGTACTCGGCGCGGGGGATGCGTCGGCGCCACTGGTCCTGCTCGTGCCATCCGTTGATCGCGTAGAGGCCCCAGTGGACGAACATCCCGAATCGCTGCTGGAACCACCAGTCGCGCCCGTCGCCGAATCGGGGGGCGAGCCGGGCGGCGGCCGGGGGCTTGGGCTGACCGTCCGCCGCGAAGAGGAACGGGGGGGCGGCGGAGAGGGCGGCGGCCGCGGCGCCGGCGGCCGTGACGAAGCCGCGTCGGAGCATCAGGCTCACCTCGGAATGCGGGGGAGAGGCGACGGGAATCCCGGGGGCGCGAGCGCGCCGACCGGGCCGGACGGCAGGACTGTCCGTTGTCGTCCCCAGTCCCATCGGGGGCGGCCGCGGCGGCGGCCGGAAATCGGTCAGGGCTTCCCTTCCTCGTAGAGCCGCCGGATCTCCTCCGGGCTCAGCACGCGGGCGAGGAGGGTGAACTCGTCCATGCGGCCGCTGAAGTGCCGGATGGGGGAGCTGTTCCGGTCCTGGGCCGCGTTCCAGCTGCCGAGGTCGGCGGTGCCGAGCCGGAACGGCCGGGAGGGGCGGGATGCGTGCGCGCCGATCGTCGCGCCGTCCACGTAATGGGCGACGCGATTCGCGTCCGCATCGATGGTGACGGCGACGTGGGTCCACTGGCCGAACCGTTCCGGCCCGAAGGCGACGGCGCTGTGATAGATGCCCGTGCCGGAAAGGCCGAGGTCGAACCGGCCGGAGTTCAGGATCTGCCAGTGCAGGGCGCCCGGCTCGAAGCCCTCGGACATGAAGATCGCGTTGTACGCGCGGTCGAGGCCGTGGACGCGGATCCAGGCGGCGAGGGTGAGGGAGCGGAGCGTGCCGGGGACGTTCAGGTGGACGCGGTCGCTGACGGAGCGGAACTCCAGGGCCCCCTTGCCCCGCCATCGGCCCTCGGACCAGCGGGCGCCCACGACGGCGCCGTCGGTCCCGCGCCCGGCCGACGTGGCCGAGTTCCGCAGGATGCGCTCGGCGCCCGATTCGTTCTCGAAAACGAAGTGGAGGACGGTGTCGGGATCCGCGTCGATCCGGCGGGAGGCGTCGAGCCAGGCGGCGCGCCGCCAGCGCTGCGCCTCGTCCGCGTACCGCTCGAGGTCCTCGGCGAAGGCGAAGCGGGCGGGATCGGACAGGAGGCCGCGGAGGGCGCCCCCGCGCTCCGCCACCGCGCCCTCGCCCGCTGCCAGGGCCCGTTGTCCCGCGGCGCCGGCGTCGAGGTCGACCCGGCCCTCGAAGACGTGGACGGCCGAGGCGCCGTCGTCCACCTCGAGGCCGAAGACGGTGCCGCGGTCGACGATGCGGGCGTCGGGTGTGACGACGCGGAATCCGCGCGCGGGGGCGGGGACGTCGGCGACGAGCAGGCCGGCGCGGCAGAAGGCCTCGTCCGCCGAGACGAGGCGGATCTCGGCCGGGCCGCGTGCCCGCACGCTCGCGCCGCCGTGGGCGGCCGTGGCGTCGTACTCTACCATGCCTCCGATCAGCACGACCGCTTCGTAGGTTTGCTCCGGCCGGGTCGTGTCGCGCGCCGAGGACTCGAGGTAGCGCATCAGCCGGTTGCCGACCGGAGC
>CAYUME010001010.1:0-1849 GCA_964445475.1 uncultured Planctomycetia bacterium | reverse complement strand
ATGCGAACGAATCGATGGATACCCGCCGCTGGAAAATCGCCATGGAGATTCCACCGGGGCACAAACAACGGGGCACCCATTAACCCATAACCTGGACCGGATTTGGGGGGCAGGTCACCTCCGCGTCTCCGCGCTCACCGAGACCGCCCCCGCGCTCCACCTCCCCCGGATCACCGCCCCGCTCGACTTGCCCGTCGCGGATGGATCCGCCCTACTGCACCGGCTTGCCCTCGTACTCTCCCGTGAGCGTCCCCAGGAACTTCACGATCCGGTCCGCGTCCGAGGCGGGGAGGTCGATTCCGCGCTGGACCCACGCCATCGTCGTCACCGCCTTCTTCAGGTCGGCCGCGGCGCCGTCGTGGAAATACGGGGCCGTCTGGGCGACGTTGCGGAGGGTGGGGACCTTGAAGCGGTGGCGGTCGGACTCCCGCTTCGTCACCTTGAACCGGCCGAGGTCGGCCGGTCCGACCTTCCCGCCGCGCTCCGCGAAGTAGTCCTGTTTCGCGCCCATCTTCTCGAACGAGCAGCCGCCCAGCAGCGCCCCGGCGTGGCAGGTCGCGCAGGCGTGGTCGAGGAAGAGGTCGTAGCCCTGCTTCTCCTCCGCGGAGAGGGCCTTCGCGTCGCCGGCGAGGAAGCGGTCGAGCTTCGCATGCGGGGTCACGAGCGTCCGCTCGAACTCGGCGATCGCGTGCTGGACGTTCTCCGCGGTGAGGCCCGACGGGTAGGCCGCGGCGAAGTCCTTCGCGAAGGCCTCGTCCGCCTTGAGCTTCTTGACGACCTTCGGCCATTCCGCGCCCATCTCGACGGGGTTGGCGACGGGCCCGGCGGCCTGCTCCTGCAGCGTGGCGGCGCGGCCGTCCCAGAACTGGACGAACTGGAGGCCTGCGTTGAAGGTCGTCGGGGAGTTGATGTCGCCCTTCTGGCCGCGGATGCCGGTCGAGAACGGCGCCCGGTCGGTGCCGCCCTTGGCGAGGTCATGGCAGGAGGCGCAGGAGAGCGAGTCGTCGCCGGAGAGGCGCGTGTCGTGGTAGAGACGCTTCCCGAGGGCGACCTTGGCGGGATCCGCCGCGACGGAGGCGGGAAGGGGCCGGATCACGTTCTCCTGGACGGCGTCCGCGAATCCGGGCGTCGCGTAGTGGCGGCGCCGGACGGACTTGATCCAGTCGAGCACGTCCCGCTCCGGTCCCGGGGCGAGGTCCCCGTCCCAGTGGAGCGCCAGGTAGCGGCCCGGCGGCATGGTGTTGCGGACGACGGCGAACTCGAGCTTCGCCAGGGCGGGCTCGGAGGGGGGCCGTCCGCCGGCCGGCCCCAGCTCGGCGATGAAATCGTACGACGCCAGCGCGGCGTCGACGTCCTGCCGGATCACGCCGCTGGCGACGGGGAGCCCGGCGTAGAAGGGGAGGGCGGCGCCCGGGATGTGGCAGCTGCCGCATTTCGCCTGGAGGGCTTCCGCCGCCTTCGCGAAGAGCGGGTCGTCCTGTTTTGCGGCGGCCAGGGCCGTGCTGGCCGGCGGCTTGACGACCAGGTTGAGGAGGGGGAGCCCGAGGACGAGGAGGGTGACGACCAGGAGGGCGGCGAAGATCAGCAGCTTCTTCTTCATGGTGCATTGCCCCAGGGGGACGAGGCCGGCGGTCCGGAGGATATGCCTATCACAGACCGGGGATCGAGGTGAATATAAATCTTCCGGTCGCCGGGCCGGGGACGGCCACCCGCCTGCGCCAAGGCTTCCGCGAGCCACGCCGGGAGGGCGAAGCGAATCCCTGCCGGGCGAGCGTCACGGCACCCGCACCTCGAGGATCCCGCCCGAGACCTCCGGTTGCAGCCTCACCTCCAGCCGCAGGGCGTCCGT
>CAYUME010001009.1:0-1851 GCA_964445475.1 uncultured Planctomycetia bacterium | reverse complement strand
CAGCCTCTGGGGACTAGCATCTGGACTAGCCGCTAGTCCTAGCCTCTTCACTCGCGGTCTCCAGTGGCAGCGCGAACGTCAGCCTCGCGATCGCCCCGGCACGGGGCTTGTCCGCCGAAGCCTTGAAATCCGACATCGAGGCGAAGGCGGGCGCTCGCTCCGGATCAGTGGCAGTACGGCCGGTCGCCGAGGCCGTGGTCGGTGGCGTCGAGGACCTCGGTGATCTCGGGGAATCGCTCCCGGAGGAGCTTCTCGACGCCCTGGCGGAGGGTGATCTGGGCCATGCCACAGCCTTGGCAGCCGCCGCTCATGCTGACGAAGGCGGCCCCGCCGCGGACGGCGGCGATCCCGATCTGGCCGCCGTGCCCGGCGCCGACGGGGTTGATCTCGAGATCCACGAC
Organism: uncultured Planctomycetia bacterium; assembly: GCA_964445475.1. GTDB lineage: Bacteria > Planctomycetota > MHYJ01 > CAYUME01 > CAYUME01 > CAYUME01. The sequence goes on along the minus strand of CAYUME010001009.1, from coordinate 1,450 downwards.
CTGGCGGATCTTGGCGAGGAGCTCCTCGTCCTGGGCGGACCCCTTCGCGGCCTCCGCGGAGAAGAGCGCGCCGCCGGCGAGGATCTTCTCGCGGATGGCGGCGCCGATCGCGCGGGCGGTCGGGGTCCACTCGTCGTCGGTCGACCGCCGCACGACGAGCTTGCGGCCGACGGCGGAGACGGCGACGACGCCGGGGACGGCAAAGAGGGCCTCGGCGAGGGGGGAGCCTTTCGCGGCCTCCGCGCCCCCGAACCGCACCGCCCCCTCCGCCAGCACCGGCTGCTCGACGGTGAAGGTGCACACGTAGGCATCCGCCGGCTCGGCGAGGATGCGAAGCGGGGTGTCGGACATGCGAGCCTCCTTGCAGGAATAGGTCGCGCGCAGGGTACCCGGATCCGGTCGGATCCACGCTTTACGCCGCACGCTTCATGCTATACGCTCAACTTGCCACGCTCAACACTATACTTCACGCGCGGACCGGGGGCGTCCTCACCAGATCCCGAGGACGTCCTTGGCCATGTCGCTGGCCATCGTCTTCGGGTCCCACGGCGGCGTCCAGACGAGATCGACCTTCGCGTCCTTCACGCCGGGGACGCCGCGGGCGGCCGCCTCGATCTGGCGCATGAGGGCGGGACCGTAGGGGCAGCCGGGGGAGGTCAGGGTCATCCGGACGACCACGCTCCCCGCCGCCGGGTCCACGTCCGCGCCGTAGACCAGCCCGAGGTCGACGACGCTCAGGGCGATCTCGGGGTCGACGACGGGCCTGAGGGCCTCGAGGACGATTTCCGAAGAAAGCGCGGCCGGAGCCCCCGCGACCGGGGGGGGAGCCCCGGGAGGCGCGGCGGGCGGCGGCGGGACGGCCGGCACCGGCCCCGCGGGTGCCGCCGGGAGCACCTTGATCAGGTCCTCGAGCGTGGTCCAGGCGAGGAGGGCGCACTTGACGCGGACGGGGAACTGCCTGACGCCTTCGAGGGCGTCGAGATCGCCGAGGTCGACGTCCTGCGGGGGCGCCTGCCCGCGCATGGCGCCCTTGAAGGCCTCGAGGAGGCGCGTCGCCTCGGGGAGCGTCCGGCCCGGCAGGAGCTCGGCCATCATGGAGCCGGACGCGGTACTGATGGCACACCCGCGGCCCTGGACCTCGACGCCGGCGATCTTCCCGTCGGCGACCTGGAGGCAGAGCTTGCAATGGTCGCCGCAGACGGGGTTCTGCCCCTCGTTGCAGGCGGTCGGCCCGGCCAGCGCCTTGCGGCCGCGGGGGTTGCGGAAATGGTCGAGGACCACGTCGCGGTACATCGCGTCGAGGTCCGGCATGCCGCGGTCGATGTCCATGGGCGCCTCACGGGGTTACACGAAACGCGGTCCGATCCACGACTCACGTCACACGCCCGCGCACGACAGGGGAAATCGGGGTTGTCCTCCCCGATTGTCACGGCTCTCGGGTGGAGGACAA
>CAYUME010001008.1:0-1853 GCA_964445475.1 uncultured Planctomycetia bacterium | reverse complement strand
ACCCCGCTCGGGGCCGGCGCCCGCCTCGCCCTCCTCGCCCACGGGATCGAGGAGGCTGCGGACCTCAAGGCGCGCATCGTCGAGATCCAGAAGCTGGCCGGCCAGGACGGGGAGGAGTACGCCGCCGTGGCGAAGGAGGCGAAGGAGGTTCTCGCCTCCCTCGAGCTGTACGGCGGGACCCTCGTGGAGCACGCCCTCCGGAAGGCGAAGCGCGGCGATCCCGAGGCCGCCCGGGCCATCCTCCGCCGCGTCTCCTCCGATTTCGCCGGGACGAAGGCCGCCCGCCAGGCGGGCGAGGAACTCGCCAAGCTCTGATCCCCGTCACGCGGCGCGGCGGCCCGCGGCCCTCCCGCGCCGTCTCGAAAAACAGGGCCCCCTCCCGGTCCCCGCCCGCCCCCACGCTTTTCCGTTGCGACCGCATCCCGCCGCGCTATGCTGTCCCCCTCGCCGCCCGGGGCGGCGTCGATCCCGGGGGATCCTCTCGTGCCTGCTCCCGACGCCGCACCACTGGCGCCCTCCGATCCGCCATCCCAGCCCCGGACCGGCCGGATGCCGTTCGCCCTGCTCCTCGCCCTCTTCCTCCTGTCCGGGGCCGCGGGACTGGTCTACCAGGTCGTCTGGACACGGCGGCTCGGTCTCACTCTCGGCAACACGTCGCTGGCCGTTTCCGCCGTCCTCGCCGCTTTCATGGCCGGCCTCGCCCTCGGCAGCCTCGTCGCCGGCCGCCTCATCGACCGGCACGGCCGGCCCCTCGCCGTCTACGCCCTCCTCGAGCTGGCGATCGGCCTCTACGGGGCCCTGACCCCCTGGCTCTTCGACGGGCTCGAGGCGCTCTACCTGGCAATCCTCCGGTCCGGAGACCCCGGCTACTGGCCGTCGGTCCTCCTCCGCTTCGCCTTCGCCTTGGCGGTCCTGATCGTGCCGACAGGGCTGATGGGAGCGACCCTGCCCGTTCTCGCGCGGCACGCAACGGAACGGCTGGGGCACGTCGGGCACCGGTTGGGCCTGCTCTACGGCCTCAACACGCTCGGCGCGGCCCTCGGCGTCCTGCTCACGGGATTCGTCCTGATCCCCTCGCTCGGTCTGACAGCCGCCGTCCTCGTGGCCGCCTCGACGAACGGGGTCGTCGCGGCGATGGCCTGGGGGTGGACCGGCACCGGGGGACAAAAAGCCGGGGCGGCGCCGGACTCCGGATCGAAGGAGGAGCCCCTCCGGGAGACAGCGCCCCCCCGTCCGGCGTCCGGGACCGGCCCGGCGGAAGCCGCCCGCTTCCGTCGGTGGATCCTGCTCCTCGCCGCGGCGGGCGGGTTCGCGTCGTTCCTGCTCGAAGTCGCCTGGACCCGCATCCTCACGGTCGTCCTGGGCGGCGCGGTGCAGGCGTTCAGCCTCATGCTGGCGACGTTCCTGACCGGGCTGGCCCTGGGCGGCCTCGCCCTTGGCCGGCGGATCGACCGGAGCCGCGACCGGTTCCGGTTCTACGCGATCCTCGAGGGCGGCATCGCGGTCGCCTCCCTCCTTGTCGTGCCGATCCTCGGCGGGATCCCCTGGGCCCTCATCCGGGGGTACGCCGTGACGGGGGACCGCTACCTCCTCTGGTGCCTTTTCCAGGCCGCGCTCTGCTTCCTCGGGATGATCGTCCCGGCCTTCCTGATCGGCGCGACGTTCCCGACGCTGGCCCGGCTGCACGCGCAGGAGCTCGCGACCCTCGGCCGGCGCGTGGGCGAGGTCTATGTCGCGAACACGGCGGGCGGGATCGCCGGCGCCCTGGCCGGGGGGCTCCTCGCCCTCCCGCTCCTGGGCATGGAGCGGACGTGCCTGCTGGCGGCGGGGATCAACGCGGGGGGCGCCGTCCT
>CAYUME010001007.1:432-1863 GCA_964445475.1 uncultured Planctomycetia bacterium | reverse complement strand
CCAGTCCGGAATCGGGAACTCGGGATCCGGAACGTCTGCGCTTCTATCCATTATGCTGACCGTGAAGCTCGGTCCCTATCACCCGTCGCTCGAGAACGCCCTGGCGGCGGACGTGACGGCGCTCGCTCGCGAGCATCCGTTCGGCCGCTTCGCCCTCGTCGTCCCCTCCCGACACCTCCTTTCCCGGGTGCAGGAGGTCCTGGCCTGCGAGACGAAGCTGGCCGTCGTCGGTCTCGACGTTTTCACCTTTCACGGTCTCGCCCTCCGGCTCTTCCAGGAGGCGCTCGCCGCCGGAGACGCCGGGTCGGGAAAGGCGACGCCCGAGCCGGTCTCGGACCCGGACCTGCTGGCCTTCGCGGTCGAGCGGATCCTGGCGAAGGTCGCGGAGCCGAACCGGGTCCTGGGTCATCCGGCGGAGTTTCCCGGCATCGCCCGCGCCCTCTGCGCGACGCTGCGTGACCTCCGCGAGGCGCAGGTCGACCCCGCCCGCGCGATCGAGGCCGTCGGCGAGGGGGTCTTCGAGGGGGAGGACGAGGAGAAGCTCGTCGCCCTCTTCCGCCTCGCCCAGACCTACGACGGGCTTCTCGGCGAGCTCGGCGTCCTCGACCCGTCCGGCCTCGCCCGCACCGCCACCGAGCACGCGCCGGCGTCCGCGTACCTGAAGTCCCTGAAGCACGTCCTCTACTACGGCTTCTACGACCTCACGCAGCAGCAGCTCGATTTCTTCGGCGCGGTGGCGAAGGCCTTCCCGACGACGTGCTACTTCCCCTGCCGGCCCGGCCATCCCGTCTTCGCCTTTGCAGAAGCGTTCTTCACCCGGCATCTCCGCGGGATCACCGACAAGGTCGAGGCGCTGCCGTCGGGCGCCGACGGATCGGCCCTCGGGACCTCCCTCGACCGGCTCTTCGGACCGGAGGAGGGGGCGCCGCCAGCGACCGGCGGCAAAAAGAAGAGGAAGGGCGCCTCGTCCGCCCCGCCGGCCCCTCCCCTGGAGATCTGGAGCGCGGCCGGCGCGCGGGACGAGATCTGGGCCGTCGCCAAGGAGATCGTCGGCCTCCTCGACGCCGGCCTCCCCGCCGACGGGATCGCCGTCGTGGCGCGTTCGCTCGGGCCGTACCTCGAGGAGGTCGAACGAGCCTTTGCCGCGAACCGCATCCCGTACTGGACGCCCGCCGGGCTGCCGCTGCTCCGCTCGCCGGTGGCGCGGGCCGTCGAGCTCCTCCTCGAGGCGGGCGACGGCTTCGGGCGCGCCGCGGTCGTGGAGCTCCTCGCCTCGCCCTACCTCGCCCTCTCCGCGCCCGGCCCGGGAGTCGTGACGCAGGATCACATCCGGTCGATGGCCAAAGACCCGATCGTCATGGCGATGGCCAACCCGGTGCCGGAGATCTGGCCCTGGGAGGCCCGCGAAGCTGGCGCCGCCGTTGTGGCAAC
>CAYUME010001007.1:0-422 GCA_964445475.1 uncultured Planctomycetia bacterium | reverse complement strand
CACACCGGCCGGCGTCGAGCCGCGTCCCGACCTCTGGGACCTCGTGACGCGCCGCTGCGGCATCCGCGGCGGCCTCGCCGAGTGGCGCCGGCTCCTGCGGCGGCGCGCCGGGGAAGACCTCCGCGTGATCGGGGACCGGAACGCGGAAAAGGCCGGCGAAGGCGACGTCACCGTCCCCAAGGAGCAGATCGAGGCGCTGCGTCGCGGCGTCGAGGCGCTCGCGAAGGCCCTCGGACGGATCCCCGAGCGCGGGACGTGGGCGGAGCTGGCCGAGGCGGCGCGGGGCGTGGTGGAAGGCGTGCTCCGACTCCCGGACGACGCCGACCCCGCGGAGCGCGCGGCCTGGGCCGTGGTCGGCGGGATCTGGACCGGCCTGAAGGAGCGCGACCGGCTCGGGACGGAGGCGGACCGCGCGGCGCTGG
>CAYUME010001006.1:0-1864 GCA_964445475.1 uncultured Planctomycetia bacterium | reverse complement strand
GGCCAGGTTCGGCGCCGTAATGATACCACCGTCCATCAGGATGGGGAAGCCCAGGACGCCGACCGACCCGCCCCAGGTGCGCTTGCCGACGAGCGGACCCAGCTTGAACTTGCGGAACATCCAGGGCAGCCGGTCGCCGCCATCAAGACGGCGAGCTGAAGGCCAGGAAGTGTCCCCTTATTTCGAGAACTCGGCCGCCAGGGTCCAGTAGGGGTCGACCTTGGGATGTTCGAGGACCCGCTCGCCCGCCCGCCCGATGATCTTCATGCCCTCCTCGGGGGCAACGATCTCGCCGGCGACCGCCGCCGGGATCCCCTGGTCCTGTAAGGCCCCGATCAGGCCGTCCGTGTCCTTCCTGTCCACCGCGGCTATCAGAGTGCCTTCGCTGATAGCGGAGAACGGGTCGAATCGGAACAGGTCGGCGGTCTTGCGGATCACCGGCTGGACGGGGATGGCCTCCTCCTCTACCCGGAGGCCGTAGCCGCCGGCCCGGGCCATCTCGTAAAGCCCGCCCCAGACGCCGCATTCCGTGGCGTCGTGCATGACGTGGACGCCGCGGAACTTCCGGGCGACGGCGCAATCCTCCATGACCGTCATCTGGGAAAAGACCGCGGCCGCCTCTTTCTGGAAGGCCTCTCCCGCCGCGGCGATGAACTTCTCCGGGAAAAGGACGGCCAGGAGTTTCGTCGTTTCAATGGCCGGGCCCTTGGTGATTATGATCCGGTCCCCCTTTTCGACCCGGTCGGGCCCGCGAAGATCGCGTTTGCCCCCGACGGCGACCGACGTCGCCCCGCCGACCATGAGGTAGTTGCAGCCCGTGTAGCGCGACGTGTGCCCGGTGATGACATTGATCCCGTATTGAGGGCTTCGGCGTGGACGGCCTCCCACATCTCCTCGAGCTCGGACTCCGCGATCTCGGGGGGGAGGTTCAGGTCGATCGTGAGGTAGCGGGGCTCGAGCCCGGAAACGGCGACGTCGCAGAAGACGATGTGGAAGCCGAACCAGGCGGCTTTGGAAAAGCCGAAGGACGGGACGATGAAGAAGGGGTCGGTCGAGAAAGCCATGTACCGCCCGCCCACTCTGATGACTCCGTAGTCGACGCCGTGGTTAGGTCCGATGACGACATCGCCGCTCGCGGCGCCGAGCCTCGGATAGATGACCCGGTCGAAAAAGGCGGGATGGATCTTGCCGAGTTCCGGCAGCTTCTCTTCGCTCATCGTCTCTCCCTCCGCAGGCATAAACCTGGTCAGGTTCAAAGGGTCCCGCGGCTCACCCGCGGTTCTCAGCTCCGGAACGGCTCGGGGCTCCCCTGCGACCCGAATTCATTATTCACAATCGGGAGGCGAAATATGGCCGCCTTTCCCGTGGCCCTCCTGGAGGCGGCGGGAGGATAGATGGGGACGGCAAGGATCAGTATCCATTGGCGGTTGTTCAGACGGTCTTCGACCGTGCCCGCCGGATACGACCTTAGGACCGACGACCTATGGATAGACAACATGATGATGCCATGCGCCTCCCCGGGGTTCTTACTAGACTCCCCGCTGGAATGGCCTTTGGAGGAGGCGCACGGATGAATCCCGTGTCCCGCTCCTGATCTCCGTTTTGCCGTCCCGCGGTCGCACGCTATGATAGGGGGGATTTCGGAACGCCAGAAATGACGAGTCGCGGCTGACCTGAGTGTAGCCGGTGGGTGACGAGTCCTTCACCCAGCCTCTCAATCTCTCCTGTCGCTGACAGAATGGGCGAGAAACGTGGGGTGGGTCGGCCAACTTGACCGGGGACATGTACCAAGGGACATGTCCCCAGGCGCCCTATTCGTAGCGCAGGGATTCGATCGGGTCCATCAGCGCGGCCTTGCGGGCCG
>CAYUME010001005.1:0-1866 GCA_964445475.1 uncultured Planctomycetia bacterium | reverse complement strand
GCGGCGGTTGCGGCGGCGGATCCTGGGCCTCGGAGCGGTTGGGTCCGGGGGCCAGCAGAAACAGGGCCGAGGTGGCGGCGGCCAGGCCGGCGGCGGCGAACGCGGCGCGTTTCACGGGGTGCCTCCTTTCCGGATCTCCGAAAGCCGCAGGGGGCGGCGACAGACTGCCCGGCCCCCCTGCGGTTCGCATACTTCCCGGGGCTGATTATACACGTCCATCCTGAGTCCGCGAATGGATTTGGCGTCGGATCGACGCCCCGCCCGATCGCCGAGTCCCGGGGTCCCGAGCGGACGGCGGTGCAATTGACTTGCGGCTGCCCCTGTGCTAGAACGCGCCTTCTCCTGCCGTTTTCGTCTCCTTCTTTGGCTTTTCCCCGGAACCCATGACCTCCTACAAAGACACCATCCTCCTCCCGAAGACCGCCTTTCCGATGAAGGCCAACCTGCCGACGCTCGAGCCGAAGATCCGCGAGCGGTGGGAGGCCCTGCGACTCTACGAGAAGATCTGCGACGCCCGGCGCAACGGGCCGAAGTTCGTCCTCCACGACGGACCTCCCTACGCCAACGGCGACGTCCACATCGGGACCGGCCAGAACAAGGTCCTCAAGGATATGGTCGTCCGCTACCACACCTTGTCGGGCGATTTCGCGCCGTACGTCCCCGGCTGGGACTGTCACGGGCTGCCCATCGAGCACAAGGTCGTCAAGGAGCTTGGCGAGCAGGCGAAGACGATCGAGAAGGCCGAGCTGCGCCGGCGCTGCGAGGCCTTCGCCCGGAAGTACGTCGACATCCAGAGACGCCAGTTCAAGTCCCTCGGGGTGCTCGGCGACTGGGATCGGCCCTACCTCACCATCGACCCGGCCTACGAGGTCGCCATCGTCGAGGTCTTCGAGGATCTCTGGAGGAACGGCCACGTCCAGCGCCGACGGAAGCCGATCCACTGGTGCCTCCACGATCGCACGGCCCTGGCCGAGGCCGAGCTCGAATACAAGAGCCTTCCCTCCCCCTCCGTCTACCTCGCCTTCGAGCTCCTGCCGGAGTCCGCCGCGAAGATCGGGGCGCCGGGCGGCGCCGACCTCCTGGTCTGGACCACCACGCCCTGGACGCTGCCGGCCGACGTCGCCGTGGCCGTCCACCCCGCCCTCGAGTATGCCCGGGTGCAGCTCGGCGGCGCCAAGGCCGGACGCGTGGGGATCCTGGCCCCCCAGCGGATCGAGGCGTGCGCCCAGCGTTTCCCGGTCGGCGAGCGGCTCGGGACGGTCGCCGGGAAGGACCTCGTCGGGCTGAGCTACCGGCACCCGCTGGGCGGCCACCCCTGTCCCGTCATCCCCGCCGAGTACGTGACCGTCAACGACGGGACGGGCCTGGTCCACACCGCGCCGGGCCACGGCGAGGAGGACTACCGGAGCGGGCTCCAGCACAACCTGCCTGTCCTCTCCCCCGTCGACCATGCGGGGCGGTTCACGACGGAGGCCGGTCCTTACGCCGGCCTGCAGGTCTTCGAGGCGAATCCGCGGATCGTCGAGGACCTCCGGCGCAGCGGCGTCCTGCTCGCCGAGGAGGTCTTCACGCACGACTACCCGTGCTGCTGGCGGTGCAAGAATGCCGTGATCTTCCGGGCGACCGAGCAGTGGTTCATTGCCGTGGACCACGCGAACGGCCGGGCGCGCGCGCTCGAGTCGGTGAAGCGGGTGACCTGGGTCCCCGGCTGGGGGCAGGTTCGCATCGCCTCGATGCTGGAGAACCGCCCGGACTGGTGCGTCAGCCGCCAGCGCGTGTGGGGGGTCCCCATCCCGGCCTTCTACTGCGAAGGGTGCGGCGAGGTTCTCCTGAACGAGACCACCTTCGAGTCGGTCAAGCGGCTCT
>CAYUME010001004.1:0-1867 GCA_964445475.1 uncultured Planctomycetia bacterium | reverse complement strand
CAGGCCGTCGCCATCGCGCTGTCGGTCGCCTCCGAGGCGCGGCATAAGGCGAAGAAGAAGCCGAAAGCGAAGAAGGGGAAGGGATAAGCCATGAGCTACACAAAGCGCCAGCTCGTGATCGGCGCCCTGACGGAAATCGGCCTGTCGAGCTATTCGTTCGACCTCTCGACCGACCAAATCGAGATGGCTCTCCAACGGCTCGACGCGATGATAGGTGCCTGGGGCGCGCGGGGAATCCGGCTCGGCTTCCCGCTTCCCGGCTCGCCCGAGGACTCGGACGCCAACACCGAAACCGGCCTTCCCGACTGGGCATGGGAGGCGGTGATCACGAATCTTGCCGTCAGGATCGCCCCGTCCTACGGCAAGCAGGTGAGCCCGGACACGAAGGCGACGGCGCGCGAAACGTATAACTCGCTCCTCGCGAAGGCCGCGAAGCCCACGGAAATACAGCTTGATACGCTTCCGGCAGGCGCCGGGCATAAAGATACGGACTCACCGTTCCTGGAGACGCCCGACAACGAGGTTATCGGCGAGCCGGACGAATCAGTCAGTTTTGAGTAAGGAGTTTAGCCTATGAAATTAACCCAGACCACCACGGTTGACGGCGGGGACTGGCTCGTCCTGTGGAAAACAAGCCAGGGAGACTACCGCGGCGTGTCGTTCACCGATGCCGTCGCCTCTCTCCAGGCGGTTCTCACTATCGGTCGTCCGGAAGCCCTAACGCAGTACTCCGCACCCTCGGCGACGGGCTTCTCCGTCCAGATAACCGACGGAGACGAGGATGTTCACCTGATTCTCACTCCGGCCGCGGGCTACGCGAACGGGACGATTGTGCTCCCGGCCGTGGCGAACGCCCGCGACAAACAGCAGGTCAGCGTCAACTGTACGCAGACCCTCGGCGCGCTTGTGGTCGACGGGAACGGGGCGACGGCCGTCACCGGGGAACCGGCGGCGTTTGTCGCGGCGAACGAGTTTTTCACGATGCAGTACGACCTGGCCACCTCGACGTGGTACAGGATCGCGTAAGGAGTAGAACATGGGAACGACGTATAGAAATCGAAATCTGGACACATACTCTCAGGAGCGGTCCGCTTTTGTAGACAACAAAGGGCGGGCCATGGTCAACACGGGCCTCGATGGGGACGTATACACGCTCTTTCTCCAGCCAATCGCGGCGGGCGCGAACAAGGTCCACATGGACATGTTCAACGCAACCACCGACAAAGACGTTGAAATTCTCTCCGTTCAGCCCATCATGTCGGGCGCAGCGGCCGTCGTCGGCGTGGTCGGCGTAGACATCTACCTGACGCGGACAACCGCCGTCGGCACGGGCGGCACGGCGGCAACGCTGGAAGGAACGGCCTTTAACGCCCCCACCATCAGCAAGATGGACCCGGCAAGCCCGGCGCTTGTGGCGACAATCACGGCGCGCTCGGCTCCGGGCGGAGGCGCGACGGCGGGCGCGGTGCTGGCGTTTGAGTCGATTTTCCCCGAGGAAACGAATACCGCGACGTACTTCCGAAATAACCTCATCAAGGACAATGTTCAGGGGTCCCGCATCATCATGCCGCCTAACTCAGGCATACGGGTTGTGCAGGGCGCCGTGGCCTCCGTCGGCAACCTGGGCTTCCTGGTCCTGTTTTCGGTAATTAACAGGTAAGCTGATGCAAATCCCCATCCTCTCCGGCATCTACACCGACGAGACGGCGAATTTCCTCGCCGCCTACCCGGTTAATATGGTGCCCGTGCCCTCCCCGACGGGTCTATCCGCCGGGTACCTGCGCGTGGCCGACGGGGCTGCGCGCCTCGGGCCGGGGGAAGGCTCGCCCCGCGGCGGTTTTAACTGGAACGGCGTCCTTTTCCGGGT
>CAYUME010001003.1:0-1870 GCA_964445475.1 uncultured Planctomycetia bacterium | reverse complement strand
GCGCTGCCCGATCGTCAGCACGCCCGGCCGCAGCCCGCCCTTGCCATCCTTGGCTCCCGGCCAGGTCCAGTCGCCCTCCGAGAAGTAGAGCGCCAGCCGGACGCCGTGCTTTTCGCAGGACTTTCGCAGCTCCGCCAGCACGTCCCGGCCGAGCGGCGCCTTCGTCACCTTCCGGTCGGTGGTCTTCGTGTCCCAGAGGCAGAAGCCGTCGTGGTGCTTGGCGAGGAAGAGGATGTAGCCCATGCCGGCTTCTTTGGCCGTGCGGGCCCACTGGTCGGTGTCGCAGCCGGTGGCCTTGAAGAAGGCGACGTCCTGGATGCCGGGCGTCCACTCCTTGCCGCTGAAGGTGCTGAAGGACCAGCAGATGAACATCCCCCACTTCAGGCCTTTCAGCTCCTCGGCGCGCTGGGCCAGGTCCACGCCCTCGGCCCGGGCGGAACCCGGCAGGAGCGCGGCCGCCAGGAGAAGGCCGATGAAGATCGCCTGTCTCATGAGCTTTCCCTCCGTTGTGTAATGCCATACACGGCGCGGCGGCCGTATGCCGCGCCGTGCATGGCCAAGCGAGTCATGTCGGGATGAGCAGGGCGAATCCCGGCATGGCTCGCGTCACTCCTCCCCGGCCAGGGGCCGTCCGTTGATGAAGAGCGTGCGCTCGCCGGTCTTGCCGTCCGCCGTGGCGGCGACGTGGGTCCACTGGTTCAAGGGCAGGGCGTCCTTCCGGATCCGGGGCGGCGCGTGGACGATCAGGCGGAGCGCGCGGCCGCCGGGATAGGTGTCGAGCAGGTAGCCCGAGTCCGAGCCGGCCGGCGACTTGTCGATGAGGCGCGCCCCGGAGTCCGGCGCCGCCGCGGGCCGGACCCAGGCGGCCAGCGTCACGCCGTTCCGGCAGTCGAGCCCCTTGTGGTGCGGGATCTCCAGGTACCCCTGCCCGTCCAGCCGCAGCATGGAGCCCGAGAGGCCGCCGTCCGCCGGCAGCACGTCGACCTTCCCCGCCACGTTCACCGTCGGCGTGAAGCCCGTTGCGATGGATTCCTTTCCCTCGAGGGCCACGACCGCCCCCTTCGTCGCGGCCCACGTCGCGTTCCCCTGCGCGGCCAGGGCGGCGATCTCGTCCGCCGCCAGGACGCGGTCGACCACCAGCACGCGGGCGAGGTCCCCCCGGAAGCGGTTCTGCCCGTTGCTGTCGGCGCCGATGCGCAGCGGCAGGCGGTTGGCCTGGATGACGCCGGCGGCCGCGAGCTCGACGGGCTCGGCGCGGTTCGCCGGCTCGGGCGGCGCGGCCTCCGGCCTGTCCAGCGCCGCCTCGACCGCCCGGCCCTTGTCGAGGCGCACGACGTAATCGTCCCCGGCCTTCCTCACGCCCTCGACGCTCCAGCGCGGCGCCCGCCCGCCGAAATTGTCACGGATGCGGACCTCGCCGGCGGTCCCGGCCTCCACGCGCAGCCAGGTGGTGGCGTTGTTCTCGCGCCGGGCCGAGACGCGGTGGCCGCCCTCGGCCCGCAGGTCGCGGAAGGAGACGTCGTGCCAGCGCCAGGGCGCGGCCGGGAAGACGCGGATCACTTCCGTGTCGCGCCGGCCCGGCGTGGGACTCCAGCTTTGCAGGAGCATCTCCTGCACGGCCTGGGCCGCGAGGAAGTTGCCCTCGAGGGTGAAGGGGCGGTAGGTGAAGCCGGAGAAGCCGCTGCGCGTCTGGTCGCCGTTGACGTGGAACCCGTTGCGCGAGACGAAGGCCTTGCAGAAGATGTCGAGATGCCGGAGCGCCGCCTCGGCGTCGCCGACGCGTGCGCGGAGGCAGCTCATCCACGAGAAGCTGTAGCCGCACCAGGCCCCCGTGCCGAGCCGGTCCCACTGGGCCAGGGAGGCGGCGATG
>CAYUME010001002.1:0-1875 GCA_964445475.1 uncultured Planctomycetia bacterium | reverse complement strand
CACGCCTACGCGACCGCCTGGCCGCTCAGCGGGGACTTCTACCACTGCAACTTCAACAGCGGGCTCTACCTGCGGGACCGCTTCGGCAACCGGGACGTGATCTACGACCCGGGTCCGGGTCCGCTCCGGGTGCGGGACCCGTTCCCGCTCCGGCCCCGCTCGCGCCCCCCGGTCCTCCCCGTCCTGACGTGGCAGGGCCGCCGCGCCGGCCTGCCCGACCACCGCCGGGCGGTGATCAGCGTCATGAACGTCTACGACGCCGACGCCGTCGCCACGCTGCCGAAGGACATCAAGGTCAAGTGGATGCGGATCGTCCAGGTCATCCCCCAGATGATGGACAACTGGTTCAGCCTGGAGTCGGTCTCGCAGGTCTCGTTCGCCACCGACTCGATCGGCCGCATGCCGCTGGGGGTGGTGCCGGTGGAGGAGGACGGCAGCGTCCATTGCGAGGCGCCGGTCGGCAAGGCGATCTACTTCCAGCTGCTGGACGAGAAGGGGATGGCCGTCCACTCGATGCGGTCCGCCACCTACGTCCACCCCGGCGAGCACCTCTCCTGCCTCGGGTGCCACGAGGACAAGTGGAAGCCCGGCGGGGGCGGGGGCGTCCCGATGGCCCTGCGGCGCCCGCCGTCGAAGCTGGTCCCGGAGGTGGAGGGCGGCGCGGTGCCGTTCAACTACATCCAGCTCGTCAAGAAGCCCGTCTTCGACGCGAAGTGCGTCGAATGCCACCTGAAAAGTCCCAAGGCGCCCGACATGAGCTACGCGTCGCTGGCCCGGAACGATCTGGCTTTCAGCTATCCGGGGGAGCACAAGGCGCTGGCCATGCTGGGCGTCGGCGGCTCCCGCACCGCGCCGGCGCGCTTCGGCGCGCGCGCCTCGGGCCTCCTGCAGTCGCTCGCCACCCGGCCCGAGCACCGGGACGTGCGGCTGACGCCCGACGAGTGGCGGCGGATCACCCTCTGGCTCGACCTCAACTCCAACGAGATCGGCTGGATCGGCAACGACCGCGGCCTGATCGCGGCCCAGAAGCAGGGAGTCGCGCTCTGGCCGCCCGTCGACGTCGACCCGGCCAACCCGACCGGCGTGGAGAAGGAGCCGAGCCGCTAGCCCCCGCGGCCCCGCGCGGCGGGCGCCCGCCCCTTGAAAGGAACGCCGCATGGCACCGCGTCCACCCAGGATCCTGCTCGCGGGGCTCGCAGGGGCTGCGCTGGCGGCCGGGACGGCGGCGGGCGAGCCCGTGGCGCTCACCGTCCACGCCGACCGGGTCGCCGGCACCGTGGACGCGGGCATCTACGGCCAGTTCCTCGAGCACATCTTCAACTCCGTCCACGGCGGCCTCTGGGGCGACCTCGTCCTGAACGGCTCCCTCGAGCCGAACGCGGGGACAGGCGGCGTCTGGGCGGCCCGCGACGGCGTCGTCGCCACCACGCGCCGCGCCACCAACCAGCCGGTCGTCTTCGGCGACCCCGCTTGGACCGACTACGAGGTGACGCTCGAGGCCCGCAAGGACGAGGGCGCCGAGGGATTCCTCGTCCTCTTCCGCGCCGGCGACGGCGGCCACGGCTGGATCAACTTCGGCGGCTGGGGGAACAAGGAGCACGGCATCGAGAAGGTGGGCGCGGACAAGCGCGTCCCCGGCACGATCGAGACCGGCCGGTGGTACAAGGTCCGCGTCCGCTGCGAGGGCAGCCGGATCTCCGCCTTCCTCGACGACCGGGCGGTGCTGGAGGTCGGCGCGCCCCGCGTCCGACCCTGCGGCCGCATCGGCCTCAACACCTGGGAGACCCGCGCCAGCTTCCGGAACATCCGGGTCGCGTCGCTGGACGGCAAGACGCTCTTCGCGGGGCTGCCGTCGAAGGCCGACCTCCAGGTCAA
>CAYUME010001001.1:0-1882 GCA_964445475.1 uncultured Planctomycetia bacterium | reverse complement strand
TGGACCTCGGCGCAGGAAGCCCCCGAACCGGGAGGGGTCTTGGAGGCGGAATCTCTGCCGCCGATCAGGATCACGAAACATCTCAAGCCGGTGCGCGTCACCGAGCCCCAGCCGGGCGTTTACATCGTGGACATGGGACAGAATTTTGGCGGCTGGGCCCGCTTCCGATTCGATGAACCCGAGGGGACCAGAATCTTCATCCGGTACGGAGAGTTGCTGTACCCCGACGGGACGCTCAACCCGATGACCAGCGTATGCGGTCAGATCAAGGGCAAGCCGACCCCGCCGGATCATCCGGGCCCTCCTGGAGTCGCCTGGCAGACGGACACATACATAACCAGAGGCGTTGGGCCGGAGACGTACACCCCCCGATTCACGTTCCATGCCTTCCGCTACGTCGAGATCACGGGACTATCGAAATCGCCGACCCTGGACAGTATCGACGGGCTGCGGCTGAATTGTGACGCAAGACCAGTGGGGTCCTTCGAATGCTCGAATGACCTCTTCAACCGCATCCAGGCGATAGTCCAGGGGACGCTGCGGAGCAACCTGTTCAGCGTGCAGTCGGATTGCCCGCACCGCGAGAAGTTCGGGTACGGGGGAGACCTCGTCGCGTCGAGCGAGACGGGGATCCTCAACTTCGACATGGCGCGCTTCTACGCGAAGGCCGTCGAGGACCTGGCCGACGCGGCGCGCCCGAACGGGGGGATCACCGAGACCGCGCCCTACGTGGGGATCTCGGCCTGCGGGCTGGGGGAGCAGTCCGGCCCCGTCGGCTGGGGAACGGCCTTCCCCCTCCTCCAGTGGCAGCTCCACCAATACTACGGCGACCGCCGGATCCTCGCGGAGCACGAGGAGGCGACACGACGCTGGATCGCCCTGCTCGCGTCCAGGGCGCAGGCGGGAATCCTCGACAACGGCATCAGCGACCACGAGAGCCTCGTCCCCAAGCCGCGCGCGCTGACGGGAACGGCCTTCTATTACTGGAACCTGCGCCTCGCGGAGCGGATCGCGCGCGTCCTCGGGCGGGCGGACGACGCGGAGAGGTACGCGGCCTCGGCCGCTGCGGTCCGGGACGCCTTCACCCGCCGCTTCCTCAAGCCGGGGACGGGCGCGTTCGACGCGGGGACGCAGGCCTGCCAGGCCTTCGCGCTTCACCTGGACCTGGCCCCCCCGGCGGAGCGCACGGCCGCCCTCGACCTCCTCCTGCGGGACCTCGAGGCCCGCGACGGCCACCTGAGCACGGGCATCTTCGGGACGCGGTTCCTGCTCCGCGCCCTCTCCGACGCGGGGCACGCGGACGCGGCCTGCCGGGTCGTGAACCAGCGGGCCTTCCCCGGCTGGGGATACATGCTCGAGCGCGGCGCGACAACGCTGTGGGAGCACTGGGAGTACAGCGACAACACCTTCTCCCACAACCACCCGATGTTCGGGTCGGTCAGCGAGTGGTTCATCGCGTCCGTCGCGGGGATCGCACCCGATCCGGAGGCGGTCGGCTTCGATCGGATCGCCATCCGGCCGCGCCCGCCGGGGGATCTGACCTGGGCCCGCGCCCGCTACGCGTCGGTGCGGGGGGAAGTCTCGAGCGCGTGGCGACGGGAGGACGGAGCCTTCATCCTCGAGGTGGAGATCCCTGCGGGGGCCGTCGCGTCCGTTGCCGTACCGGCCGCCCGGGCGGAGGACGTCACCGAGGGGGGCCTCCCCGCCGGCGAGGCGGAGGGCGTCGCGTTCCTGCGGCAGGAGGACGACGCTGCGGTCTTCCGCGTCGGGTCAGGGCGGTATCGTTTCGTCTCCGCGGACGCTGCGGGCCGTTGAGACGACGGCGGGGGGCCGGCCGCGTCGAGGGCCGATCACGGGGCGAGCGCCCGGCCCAGCTCGGCCG
>CAYUME010001000.1:0-1885 GCA_964445475.1 uncultured Planctomycetia bacterium | reverse complement strand
CGCCTCGCGGTCCGCCGGTTCCAGCGCGCGGACCCGGGCGCGGGCCGCCTCGAGCCGGTCGGGGTCGAAATCGACGGCGCCAAGGGCGTCGAGCCGTCGGGCGAGGTCGGCGCGCCGGGCCTCGAGGGCGGCCCGCTGGTCGCGAAGCGCCTTGAGCTCGCCGGCGCGGTCCGCCAGGCGGCGGAGCGAAGCGGCCTGGGCGTCGCGCTCGACGGCGCGGGCCTCGAGCCGGGCCCGCCGGTCCGCCAGGTCCCGCTCGAGCGCGTCGGCCTCGCCCAGGAGGGCGTCGCGCTCGCCGGCCACCTTCCCGTGCTCGGCGGCCAGGTGGTCGAGGACGCGCCCGCGCTCGTTGCCGAGGGGGCGGGTGCAGGTGGGACAGGGGCTGTCCGGCCCGAGCGCGTCGACGCGGGCGCGCCGCCCGTCCAGCTCCCGGGCCTGGGCTTCGAGGACCTCGGCGCGCCCGCGGAGGGCGGCGGCTCGACGCTCGGCGTCCGCGATCTCCCGCCGGACCGTCTCGACGTCCTCGCGCAGGTCGGCCTCGCGCTCCGTCGCGACCCGATGCTCCTCCTCCAGCGCAACGAACGCCCGCAAGCGGGCGTCGAGCTCCCCGGCGGCCCGGCCGGCCTCCGCCGCCTGCGACTCGAGGAAGCGCCGGTCCTGGTAGAGCCGCTGGGCCGGCTCGAGGGTCGCGACCTCCGCGCGGAGGCGGACGAGCTCGTCGAGGGCGGCCTGGAGCTCGCGGAGGCGCGCGGCGGCCTTCGCGCAGGCCTCGCGGTCGCGGTCGAGGCCGGCGATCGTCGCGGCGAGCCGGCGGAGGCGCTCCTCGAGCTGCGCGCGGTCGCGGTCCAGCCGCGCGCCCTCCGCCTGCTTCCGCCGGAGGTCGGCGACGGCCGCCTCGCGGGCGGCGAGGTCGGCGTCGGCCGCCCGGCGCTCCGCCGCCAGGGCGTCCAGGCGGCGCCCGATCCCTTCGAGATCGGCCGCGACCGTCGCGCGCTCGGCCGCGAGGACCGCGGCGTCCGGCTTCATCGTCCGGGCCAGCGCCGACTCCCGGTCCCGGGCGACCGCCTCGTCGCGGGCCAGCTTGACCGCGCCCTCGATCCGGTCGATGCCGAGCATGCGGAGGAAGTGCTGCTCGCGGTCGCGGGGCTCGATGTCGGAGAGGGCGTCGAGCTCGCCCTGGCGGGCGAAGACGGAGCGGAAGAAGGTGGCGGCGTCCATGCCGAGGAGGCGCTGGACCTCGGCGGTGACGGGGGCGGCGCCCTCGACGGGTGCGGCGCCGCCCTCGAGGCGGGCCTCGGGGAGCCAGCGCTTGCCGCGGCGGACGATCGCGCGGAGGAGGCGGAGGCTCCGCCCGCCGATCTCGACCTCCGCCTCGACCTCGCAGGGCTCGTCGCCGGGATCCGTTTGTACGGAGACGGTAAAACAGCAGGGCTCGTCGCCGGGGGCGTAGGCGGACCGGGTCAGCTCCTTGTCGTTGCGCCCCTTCCCGAAGAGGGCCCAGGCGAGGGCCTCGAGGATCGTCGTCTTGCCCGACCCGTTGCGGCCGATCGCGCCGGTGAGTCCGTCGGGGACCTCGAGGTCGCAGTCCCGGTAGGAGCCGTAGTTGCGGATGCGGATGCGGCGGATCCTCACGCGCCCCCCCCCTCCATCGCCCGGGCGCTGAACGCGAGGCCGCCCGCGCGGAGCGCCGCGCGGGCGAACCCCGCCTCGAGGGGACGCGCCTCGAGAAAGCGCGCGAACTCCTCGGGCAGCGTCGCCAGGGACCCGGCGGCGGGCAGCCGCGAGACGCCCTCCTGGAGGACGTCGCGGACGCACTCGAAATGCTGGTGGTGCTCGGCCAGGGCGCGGACGGCGGCCGGGTCGAGCGCCGCGTAGGTCTGCGTCG
>CAYUME010000999.1:0-1886 GCA_964445475.1 uncultured Planctomycetia bacterium | reverse complement strand
GACCGTCACGGGGAGGCCCGCGTCCCGCGCTAGGGCGCGAACCGGGTCCTTCGCAAGTCCCCCGAGCGGGA
The DNA here is from genome assembly GCA_964445475.1 of uncultured Planctomycetia bacterium. Lineage (GTDB taxonomy): Bacteria > Planctomycetota > MHYJ01 > CAYUME01 > CAYUME01 > CAYUME01. The sequence goes on along the minus strand of CAYUME010000999.1, from coordinate 1,815 downwards.
ACCGGGTCCGCGCGAGCTGCCCCTGCGAAAGGGGGAAGAGGACATACGACTGGTCCTTGCCCGGATCGGCCCCCCGCCGCAGCAGCACCCGGTCGCCGCGCCGCGTCGTGCGCGCATAATGGCCCGTGGCCACCTCCGCCGCGCCGATGGAATCCGCGTAGGCCATCAGCCGCCCGAACTTGAGATCGCGGTTGCAGAGGATGCAGGGGTTCGGCGTCGCCCCCCGGTCGTACGCCTGGCAGAAGGCGTCGATGAGCCGCCGGAAGTCCTCTTCGAAATCGAGAACGTAGAAGGGGATCCCGAGCCGGTCGGCGACCCGGCGCGCATCGTAGGCGTCGGCGACGCTGCAGCACGACCGGACGCGATCCGCCCCGGCGTCGCCGGGGACGCCGCTGCGCATGAACACCCCGACGACATCCGCCCCCTCCCGCTTCAACAGGAGGGCCGCCACGCTGGAGTCGACACCACCGCTCATCGCAACCAGAACGCGGAAAGCCATGGTGAGGTCCGGCCTTTGAGAAACGAGGCCGCACAGCGCCCGTGCGGGACCTGCGCGCGATGCGCGACGCCGAAATTCTATGCGCATGCGCGCCATCGCGGCAAGTCCGTTTTAGCGCTTGACTTGGGATCCGGAATCGGCGAAACCAGTAACCCGGACGGGGGCCGCGCGTCCGTCCTTCCATTATATATAGCACCGATCCCGGGCCTTGCCGACCATGAACCCCTCGATGACCTTCCGAGTCGAGACGTTCGGATGCAAGGTCAACCAGTACGACTCCCAGGCGATGCGGGAGGACCTGCTCGCTCGCGGTTGGCGCGAAGCCGCGGAGGAAGCCGACGCGGATGTCGTCGTCGTCGACACCTGCTCCGTGACGGAGACCGCCGCCCGCGAGGGACTTCGCCGGATCCGGCAGCTGGCCCGCCGCCCCGGCCTCCGCGTCGTCGTGACCGGGTGCCTTGTCCCCTCCCACCGCGAGACGCTGGAAGCGATCCCGGGGATCGCGTGGCTGGTCCCGACGGAATCGAAGGCGAGACTGGGCGAGACCCTGCACGGCGAGTCGGGATACCGGCACCCGTCGCCCGAGGCCGACGGCCCCGGGGGCCCCCGCCCCGTCTGGCTTTCCGGCGACGTCGTGGAGACGTTCCGGACCGGCATCACGCGCTTCGACGGCCGGTCGCGCGCCTTCGTCAAGGTCCAGGACGGTTGCGACCTGGCGTGCGCTTACTGCATCGTGCCGAAAGTGCGGGGCCGAAGCCGGAGCCGGCCGACAACGGAAGCCGTCGCGGAGGCCCGGCGCCTGGTCGCGTCCGGATACCAGGAGCTGGTCCTGACCGGAATCCACCTCGGCGCCTACGGGCGAGATCTGCCGGGACGCCCCCGGTGGATCGATCTCGTCGACCGCCTGCTGCAGATCCCCGGCCGGTGGCGACTGCGCCTCAGCTCAATCGAAGCGAACGAGCTGCAGGCGGGGGACGCGGAGGCGTTGGCGAATTTCTGTGAACGGGGCGGATCCGCTCGCGCCCCCCGGCTCTGCCCCCACGTGCACCTGCCGCTGCAGAGCGGTTCGGCGTCGGTCCTGCGCCGGATGCGCCGGCCGAACGACCCGGAAACGTTCGAGCGGACGATCGCATCGCTCCGCTCCCGGATTCCGGACCTTTCGATCACGACGGATCTCCTGGTCGGCTTTCCCGGCGAGACCGAGTCGGATGCGCAGGCCACGCGCGAGGCGGTGCGACGCCTCGGCTTCTGCCGGGTCCACGCGTTCCCGTTCTCCCCGCGCCCGGGGACGGAAGCGGCGGGGATGGCGGGCGCCA
>CAYUME010000998.1:0-1889 GCA_964445475.1 uncultured Planctomycetia bacterium | reverse complement strand
GGAGGCCTTCATCGCGATCGGCCGGGTGGCGCCCGTCAAGGCCCTGGCCATCCTGACGGACCGGCTCTTTGCCGAGTCCGAGCCGTGGGTCCGCATCCAGATCATGACGGCGATGGCCTCCTCCGGCAACATGAAGGCGATCCCGCCCCTCATCGACGTGCTGGAGCGCGAGGGCTCGCAGCAGATGCGCGACGCCGCCGTCCGCAGCCTCCAGCAGCTCGGCAAGCAGTTCTTCGGCGGCGACGTCAAGAAGTGGCGCGAGTGGTGGGCCCGGGTCGGCCCCCAGTCCGAGACGGAGCCCCCGCCGAACCTCCCCCACACCGCCCCCGGCGGCGCCCCCTCCTCCAAGCACTGAGGGGGTTCGTAGTGCGGCACGCAGCGAAGCGGAGTGCCGCCTCCGGATCGGTCGTCGGATCGGCCGTGTCCCCGGAGGCGCGGTCGAATCGCCGATAAAGGGGACCGCAGATGAACGCGGATTAATCCGCCTCCTTCCCCCGCACGCGGATCCTTGACCTCCCGCCCCCGACCCGGTAAGATCGGCGCCCTTCGAAACCCGGGCGTCCCCCGTCGACGCCCCGGGCTGGCCGATTTCCCGCTCTTCTGACACTCCCGGGACCGGGGACCGGGGACCGAGAACCGAGGGCCCCTATGAAGCGCGACATCCATCCCGCCTACCAGACGTGCCAGGTCACCTGCGGGTGCGGCAACGCGTTCACGACCCGCTCCTCCAAGCCGAAGATCGCCGTCGAAATCTGCTCCGCCTGCCACCCGTTCTTCACCGGCAAGCAGAAGTTCGTCGACACCGCCGGGATGGTGGAGAAGTTCCAGAAGAAGTTCGCCAGCATGGCCTATTCGGCGGCCAAGGTCGTCAAGGTCAAGAAGGCGAGCAAGGCCATCGAGGGCAAGGCCCTGAAGGGGACGAACGCGGACCTCGCGCTGGCCGCCGCCCCCGGCAACCCCAAGGCCCCCGTCTCCGCGCCCGGCATGAAGGGCGGCATCCTCGGCAAGCCCGGCAAGGGCGGCTTCGGCGGCGAAGGCGGCGGCCCCCGCGGCCGGCGCGGCGGCCCCCACAAGGGCGCGCCGGCCAAGACCGAGGGGAGCGCCCCGGCGGCCGACGCGAAGGCCGCTCCGGCCAAGCCTCCGGCTCCCGCACCGGCCAAGCCCGCGGCCCCCGCCGAGAAGAAGCCCGACGCCCCCAAGGCCTAGCGATCCTCCGGCCGACCCCGATCAGCGCCCCCGTTGGGCGCTGATCGTGTTTCTGGGGGAAGGGGGGGGAGGGGCGACCCTTGTGGTCGCCCGGAGGTGTTCCAGCCGACAACGGGATAACGTTCGTAACGGCTCCGGGCGGGGACACCCGCATTCGCCAAGGCTTCGGCGGATCCGCTGTAGCGCCGAGGGCGCGTAGGCGGACGTCCCGCCCCTCTCGCCGGGAATCGGCCATGTGGGACAAGCTCAAGGCCCAGCGCGACCGCTACGACGAGATCGAGCGGCTCATCGTCGACCCGGCGGTCATCGCCAACGCCCCCCGCTACGCCGCGCTCATGAAGGAGCGCGGCCGCCTCGCCCGGCCCGTCGCCCGCCTCCGCGCCCTCGAGGACGTCCGCGGGAAGCGCGCCCAGGCCGAGGCCCTCCTCGCCGACTCCGCCACCGACCCCGAGATGCGCGCGCTCGCCGAAGAGGAGCGCGACGCCGCCCGCCGCGAGGAGGAGGACCTCCAGCACCAGCTCGAGGAGCTGGTCCTCACCGACGACGCCGCCGCCCACCGCAACGTCCTCATCGAGATCCGCGCCGGCACCGGCGGCGAGGAGGCCGCCCTCTTCGGCGCCGACCTCTTCCGCATGTACTCCAAGTTCGCCGCCCGCCGCGGGTGGTCCGTCGGCCTCCTCGAC
>CAYUME010000997.1:0-1890 GCA_964445475.1 uncultured Planctomycetia bacterium | reverse complement strand
ACCAGGACGGATCGGGGTTGTCCGGCCCCGTCGCGAACGGCTCGCGTGAGGCCGAACCGACCCCTCCCACGCGCATCGAGGGAATCGCCATGCGCCGGTTGACGCTCCTCGCGCTCGTCCTGCTTCCCGCGGCAGCCGGCGCCGCCGACTGGCCCCGGTTCCGCGGCCCCACCGGCGACGGCGTCGCCGCGGCGACGGCCAACCCGCCCCTGGAGTGGAGCGAATCGAATCACGTCGCCTGGAAGGCCGAGGTTCCCGGCCGCGGGCGCTCCTCCCCCGTCGTCCTCGGCGACCGCGTCTTCCTGACCACCGCCCTCGAGAAGGGCGTCGTGCGGAAGCGCATCGGCGCGGACGACATGCAGACCGCCGAGCACGTCGACCTCGGCGCCGTCTGCCTCGACCGCGCCACGGGCAGGATCCTCTGGCACGTCACCCTGCGCGCGGTCGACAACCCCGAGCCCGTCCACTGGCTCAACAGCTGGGCTACCCCCACGCCCGTCGCCGAGGCGAAGCGCGTCTGGTGCGACTTCGGCGCCTTCGGCACCTGGTGCCTCGACGCGGAGACCGGGAAGGCCGTCTGGGAGAAGCGGCTGCCGATCGTCCACATGGTCGGCCCGGGCAGCTCGCCGCTCCTCGTCGGCGATCGCCTCGTCCTCGTCCGGGACGGCTGCAACGCGCAGTACGTGACCGCGCTCGACAAGGCGACCGGCGAGGAGGCATGGAAGACGCCGCGGCCGCCGATCAAGACGCCCCACGAGTCGATGCGGAAGTCGTTCTCGTCGCCCCTGCAGATCCAGGCGGGCGGGCGGGCGCAGCTGGCCATCACGGGACCGCACTGGATGGCCGCGTACGACCCCGCCACGGGGAAGGAGCTCTGGCGGGCGAACCACGGGATGGGGTTCTCGATCGGGAGCTGCCCCGTCTTCGGCGGCGGCCTCCTCGTCTTCAGCACCGGCTGCTTCAAGCCCGTCCTCGTCGCCGTCCGCCCCGACGGCCAGGGGGACGTGACGGCCTCGCACATCGCGTGGCGCGCGCAGAAGGGGATCCCGGTCATGTCCTCGCCGGTCCTCGCGGGCGAGGACCTCTACTGGATCTCCGACGACGGGATGGCGACGTGCGCCGACCTGAAGACCGGCGAGGCGCGCTGGCAGGAGCGGCTCGGCGGCGAGCACCTCGCCTCCCCGATCCTCGCCTCGGGCCGGCTGCACTTCTGGTGCAAGGACGGGAAGACGACGGTGGTCAAGCCGGGCCAGGCCTTCGAGAAGCTCGCGGAGAACCGGATCGAGGGCGCGGTCACCGCCACGCCGGCCGTCGTCGACCAGGCGATCTTCTTGAGGACGGACACGCACCTGTACCGGATCGAGAAACGCTGAGGACGCGGCCGTGCCCCGGGGTCTCCGCAGCCGGGCGCTCCACGCCGTACGCGCACCGCGTTGCGGGAAGGGAAGCCGCGCCGATCCAGGGGGGGGCCGCATGATCGCGCCTCGTTTCACGGCCATGGGGATGGCTGTCTTCGCGGCCGGCGCGTTCGCCGCGGCCGCCGACTACGCGCAGGAGGTCCGGAAGGACGCGCCCGTCGGATGGTGGCGGTTCCGGGACGCGTCGACCGCCGACGGCGCGGCGGCCCAGGACGAGACCTGCACGCACGCCGGCCTCAACCGGTGGGACCACGACGCCTGCTACAAGCCGTACGCCATCTTCGACGGCGCGCAGTGGCTGCTCTGGTACAACGGCCGGCGCGGGAGCGTCGAGCAGATCGGGCTGGCCACGCACGCGGGCGAGGACCTCGGGTTCGACGCCGCGCCCGCGCCGCCGGCCGGCGCCGCCGCCCCGGCCGTCCCGCCGCGCGTCCCCCCCGCCGTGCTGAAGGTCGATGCGCTTGAGACGTAC
>CAYUME010000996.1:0-1891 GCA_964445475.1 uncultured Planctomycetia bacterium | reverse complement strand
GCCGCTACGGGAAGGACCGCACCTTCTCCATCCCCATCCTGACCGCCTGCGCCCTCGCCGGGCGGCTGGGGACGGGGCGGGACGCGTGGCGCCACGTCAGGTCCCTCCCGTTCGAGCTGGCCGCCTTCCCCCCTTCCTGGTTTCCCGCCCTCGGCCTGCCCGTCGTCAGTTACGCCATGCCGGCCCTCATCTCCGTCGGCCAGGCGCGGTACCACCACCGGCCGCCGCTCAATCCCATCCGGCGGATCCTGCGGGCCGCGACGCGCGGACGGACGCTGCGGCGGCTCGAGGCGATCCAGCCCGGGGGCGGCGGCTTTCTCGAGGCGGTCCCGCTGACCAGCTTCGTCGTGATGAGCCTGGCCGGGGGCGGGGCCGCCGATCACCCCGTCGTCGCGCGCGGACTCGAATTCATTCGACGCTCCTGGCGCAGCGACGGCAGCTGGCCGATCGACACCAACCTCGCGACGTGGCTGACGACGCTCGCGGTCAACGCCCTCGCGGCCGGGCCGGACTTCGCGATGTGCCTGCCCGACGGGGAGCGAGAGCCGATTCTCCGCTGGCTGCTCGGCCAGCAGTTCCGCGCGGTGCATCCCTACACGCAGGCCGCGCCGGGCGCCTGGGCCTGGACGGACCTGCCCGGGGGCGTGCCGGACGCGGACGACACGGCGGGGGCGATCCTCGCCCTCCGGGCGCTTGCCGCGGCGGAGACCGGCTTGGGTGCCGCGCTCCCGGACGACGTTCGCGCCGCGGCGGCGGCCGGCGCGGGTTGGTTGCTCGATCTCCAGAACGACGACGGCGGCCTCCCGACCTTCTGCCGTGGGTGGGGCAAGCTGCCCTTCGACCGGAGCGGGGCGGACCTCACCGCGCACGCCCTTCGCGCGCTGGCGGCGTGGAAGGCGGACCTGCCGGACGACCTGCGCCTTCGGGCGGAGGCCTTCGCGTCGCGCGCCGCCGTCTTTCTCGCCCGATCGCGGCGCCCGACCGGCGCCTGGGTCCCGCTCTGGTTCGGCAACGAGCGGGCGCCCGGGGAGGAGAATCCCGTGCACGGCACGTCTCGGGTCCTGCTGGCCCTCGCGGAGGCCGCGGAGGCCTTCCCCGCCGCTCTCGCGGGGGCGGTCGCGATGGCCGCCGGCGGCGCCGCCTGGCTCCTGAAGGCGCAGCACGGCGACGGCGGGTGGGGCGGCGCGCCGGGACTGCCCGCCACCGTCGAGGAGACGGCGCTCGCCGTCGAGGGCCTCGCGGCGGCGGCCGGTGCCGCGTCCTCGCTGCCCGGCCTGGACGGGAGTGCCGTCCGGGAGGGGGTCGGCAAGGGGGCCGGATGGCTGGCGCGTCGTGCCGGGCGCGGGTGGGTCCCGGAGCCCGCGCCACTCGGGTTCTATTTCGCGAAGCTGTGGTACTATGAGAAGCTCTATCCGCCGGTCTTTGTCGCCGCCGCTCTCGGCCGGGCGCGACGCGTGCTGGCGTAAGATGCCACGACAGGCGCGGACTCGAGGAGCCCCGGAGATGCGCTTGGCCTGGGGACGGCGTTGTGATATGTAATGGCATTCCATGAGGGATGCTTCCATGCGTCTTGTGCGGTCGTTGATGCTGCTCGGTCTTGCCGCCGCGGGGATGGGCGCGTCCGCCTCCGCCGCCGACTGGCCCACCTGGGGGAGGGACGCGTCCCGCAACATGGCCTCGGACGAGACGGGACTCCCCGGGCGGTTCGACCCCGGCAAGCTGACCGCGGACGGGTCGTCCCTCGATCCCGCGTCGCTCCAGAACGTGAAGTGGGTGGCCCTCCTGGGGACGCAGACCTACGGCAATCCCGTCGTCGCCGGCGGCCGCGTCTATGTCGGCACCAACAACGACCGACCCCGGGACCCGCGGCACGAAGGGGACCGCGGTATCC
>CAYUME010000995.1:0-1895 GCA_964445475.1 uncultured Planctomycetia bacterium | reverse complement strand
GCGGGTGCGAGCCGCCGTGGCCCGCCCCCTGCGTGAAGCTCAGGTGCGTCTTCTTCGCCAGGTCGTAGACCCCCTTCGTCGTGAACGGGCGGAGCCCCGCCGGCAGCCGCTTCGCGTAATCCGGCGCCTTCACCGGCTCCGGGATCTCCGGCTCCGGCCGCTTCGCGGTATGGAGGACGTGAGGCTGGTGCTCGACCAGCGTCCACTCGAACGACCGCTTCGAGCCGTAGACGTCGATGCTCTCGCGGTACTGGCGCGCGACGTCGAAGAGCGACCGGATGATCCGCGCCGTCAGGTCCGAGCCCCGGAGCTTGACGTGCGCCGTCTCGACCGCGAAGGGCGACCCGTACATTCCGATGAGCCCCTTCCGGATCGTGCCCGAGCCGAAGCAGGAGACGGACTCGGCGTCGGCGCGGGGGAGCGCCAGCATCGGTCCCACGCAGTGCGTCGCGTACCACATCGGCGGCAGCCCCGGCCAGTAGTTCGGCCAGCCGTCCATGTCCTGCTGGTGGCTCGCCTGGAGGAACTGGATCTTCCCCAGCCGGCCGCTCCGGTACAGCTCCTCGACGAAGAGGTACTCCCGGCTGTAGACCACCGTCTCCATCATCATGTAGGAGAGGCCGGTCCGCTTGACGAGATCGACGATTGTGCGGCAGTCCGCGACGTTCGTGGCCATGGGGACGGTGCAGGCGACGTGCTTGCCGGCCCGGAGCGCCGCGATCGCCTGGGGGGCGTGGTCGGGGATCGGCGTGTTGATGTGGACGGCGTCGATCGCCGGGTCGCGGAGGAGCGCCGCGTAGTCCGTGTAGCGCTTGGCCACGCCGAAGGCGTCGCCGACCGCGTCCAGCTTCGACCGCGTCCGCTGGCAGATGGCCTCCATCCGCGCGAGCGGGTGGCGCTGGTAGAGGGGGATGAACTCGGCCCCGAACCCGAGGCCGACGATCGCGACGCGGACCGGCTGCTTCACCTGCTTCACGGCGGGCCCTCCTGATGGGGACGATGCCGGGAGGGTACGCCGGGCGGGGGGGGCGCGTCCATGCGAGGATGCGCAAACGACTTGAGATATTTCACGCGACGTCCGGGCGCGCGGCGGGACGCATCGCGAGACCGGGAACCGGCCCCGCCCCCGGCGGGCTCACGCCGCGGGGGGCTCGTCCCCGCCGCCCTCGGGCGCGCCGCCGGACCGCGCCAGGTCCGCCACCCCGATCTTTGCGGGGTCGAACTTCGCCGCCGCCTTCGCCATCGCCTCGATCGCGTCGCCGACGGGCATCGTCGATCCCGGCGGCCGGAACCGCAGCGGGTTGAGGCGCGCGACGACGAAGGCGCGCAGATAGGGGCTCTCGAGTCCGCGCGCCTTGAGGGCGGCGGCGAGCTCGGCGACGCGGGCGTCGAGCGCCAGGAGCGCCTTCGCCCAGCCCTCGCGACGCTCCAGGGCTTTCGCCACCGGCGCGTCGAGGAAGGCCTCCGTCCGGCGCAGGAGGGGGTGGTAGGCGCCCCCCGCGAACCGGCCGTTCTGCTCGTAGCAGAGGCCGAGCGTGAGGAACGCGGGCTGCTCGAATTCCAGGCTGAAGCCCGTCTCCGGCGTCGCGGGCAGCTTCGCCAGCTCGCGCGCCAGGCGGATCGCCTCGAGCGACTTCTCGCGGAGCGCGTGCGCCTTCTCGACGTTCAGCGCGAGGATGAGGCGCGCCACCGCCGGGTCGGAGACCACCAGCGCGGTCACCGCCTTCGCCCCGAGCTGCCGGAGCGCGCCCGTCCGGTGGTGGCCGTTCGGCGTCTGGTACTTCTTCTCCCCCACCCGCACCGCCACGACCGGGTCGAGGTACCAGCCCGCTTTCCCGATCGCCTCGGCCAGGCGCTTGACATGCGTCTCCGAGAGGCCCCGCTGCCATGGCGTC
>CAYUME010000994.1:0-1895 GCA_964445475.1 uncultured Planctomycetia bacterium | reverse complement strand
CCTTGTATGCCTCGACGGTCTGGCCTTCCTCGGGGTGGGCGTAGAGCCAGTCGCCGGGCTTGGGGGGAGGCTTGCGGGGGAAATCGGGATCCTGCACCGCGGAGGAAGGGGCCGACGGGGCCTCGCGTCCCGTCGGTTCGCCGGCCGGGGACAGGAAATGGACGCCCAAGCCGGCGGCAAGACAGACCGGCACGCCCCTCGCCAGGGCCGCGCGGGAACGGCCGCCGCGAGGACGCCCGGGTCGCACCGCCGGCCGCGGGATCGACGGCATGGGGCCTCCTCCAGGGAGAGAAACCCCTCGTTTCCCTTCATTCACAAACGGGAAAGCGGCCCGGAGGTTCGCAGCCGGTCGCAAAGGACGGTCCGCCGATCCGCCCGCCCCTCGTCGCACAGGACCGGCACACGCGCCTACAGGGCCCCCGTCAACCGCCCCGTCCAGGCCTTGAAGAGAAGGCCGAGCTTCTCGCCCGTCCCCAGCCGGATGCGGCGGCGGAAAACGTCGAATCCCGCCTGGCCGATCCGGTCGAGGAGGGCGGAATACGAGGCGCGGAGGAGGGCGGGACAACGACGCGCGTCCTCCACGACCAGCGGCACGACCCGCCCGCCCCGGTCGAGGAACTCGCGCGCGCGCGCCGCGTGCATGGCCAGGAATCTTCGGAAGGCGTCCGTCATCTTTCCCTTCAGGACCTCCTCCTCCGCGACGCCGTGCTCGCGCAGCTCCTGCAGCGGCAGGTAGATCCGGTCGCGCGCCGCGTCCTCCTTCACGTCCCGGAGAATGTTGACGAGCTGCATCCCGATCCCGAGGTCCTCGCCGAGCTCGCGCGCGACGGGGTCCTCGTAGCCGAAGATCTCGAGGCCGATGAGGCCTACGGTGGAGGCGACCCGGTAGCAGTACGTCCGCAGGTCGGAGAAGCTCTCGTAGCGGGAGACCGCGCCGTCGCTCTCGCAACCGAGGATGAGCTGGGCGAAGTGCTCCTTGGGGATGCCGTGGCGGCGGACGGCATCCGCGAGGGCGACGCCGAGCGGGCTCTCCGTGCGGCCGGCATAGGCGTCGTGCAGGAGCTGGCGGAGGTCGGCGAAGCGGCGGAGGCGCTCGCCGGGCTCGAGCCCCGCCTCGTCGGCGACGTCGTCGCAGGCGCGGCTGAAGGCATAGACGGCCAGGAGGGCGCGCCGCTTCTCGAGGGGAAGCAGCCGCATGGCGGGGAGAAAGCTCGACCGCGACCGCTTCGCGACGCGAAGACAGTAAGCGTAAGCCTCGTCGACGGTCACGCTGGTCATGGGAACCGTGAGAGCCGCGCCTTGCGCATCCGGAAGACCGGGCGCGCCGCAGACCATCCGCATCCGGGCCGCGCGTCGGAGGAGACAGTCTACCACCGACGGAAGGCAAAGGCAACGCGGCCGCGGGGGTTTGCAGGTTTTGATAAATCAGTGCCATGTGGCATGGACCCGCCAGGGTCGCTTGTTTTGATAATCGAGCAACACCCGCCGGGGCCTTTTCTTTGCGGCCCCCCGCGCGCCTTCACTATAATCCCCGCATCATCCCCTGTCGGACGATCTTCCATGCGCACCCGCCACGCGACCGCCGCGCTCCTCCTCTCCGCGCTGGCCCTCCCCGCCCCCGGCGTCCGCGCCGGCGATCCCCCGGCCCCCCCGTCGACATCGGCCCCCGCACCGCCCGCCTGGCAGGAGCGCCTCGAGCGCGACGCCAGGACCCCCGAGGCCTGGACGGCCCGCGCCGCCGACATCCGCCTCCAGATCCTCGTCTCCGCCGGCCTCTGGCCCCCCTTCGACCGTCCGCCGCTCAAGCCCGCCGTCTTCGGCAATCTCGACCGCGACGGCTCCTCCGTCGAAAAGGTCCATGTCGAGACTTGGCCCGGCTTCCACCTGACCGGCAA
>CAYUME010000993.1:0-1901 GCA_964445475.1 uncultured Planctomycetia bacterium | reverse complement strand
GCGCCGACCCTCGTCGGCTGCGTCCGCGGGTGGCCGGACCCCTGCCGCGACCACGGCCTGCGCCTGCGCCGCGCTCCCTGATCCCCGGCTACTCCGGCTGCGCGCGGCGCGCCGTTCCCATGCGGTGGCCGGCCGGCGCCGGGGGGACTCTTTTTCTTGCGACGGGAAGGGGTTGGGGGTTCAATCGGTCGTGTTCTCCCTTCTCAGGAGGAAAGGCCCATGATGTCCGTCATCCGTTTAGTCCCGGTACTCGTCGTTGCGATCGCGCTTGCGGGCTGCAAGGCGGAGAAGCCCCCGACGAAGTCGGCGAAGGCGGCCGAGGCGCCCAAGGCGGCCGCCCCCGAGGAGAAGACCCCGGCCGAGGCGCCCGCCCCGCCTCCGCCGCCGGCCAGCGCCGCTCCGCGGGGCGAGCCCTCGACGACGCTTCCGCCCAAGGGCGAGCCCTCCACCACCCTTCCGCCCAAGCCGCCCCCGGGCGCGGAGGCGGCGAAGGACGACTGGAACGTCCTCTTCGACGGCAAGACGCTCAAGAACTGGAAGGCCGCCGACTTCGCCGGGCACGGCGAGGTCGAGGTGAAGGACGGCACCCTCGTCCTGGCCATGGGCCAGCCCATGACGGGCATCGTCTGGGACGGCGGTGACATCCCCCGGATCAACTACGAAATCGAGCTGGAGGCCAAGAAGGTCGACGGCAGCGATTTCTTCTGCGCCCTCACCTTCCCCTACGGCAAGGAGTCCTGCACGTTCGTCTGCGGCGGCTGGGGCGGGATCGTGGTCGGCCTCTCCTGCGTCGACGGGTACGACGCCTCCGAGAACCAGACGACGAGCACCAAGGAGTTCAAGAAGGAAACCTGGTACCGGATCCGGGTGCGGGCGACGGACGAGGAGATCGAATGCTGGCTCGATGGCGCGCAGGTGGTCGACCTGCCGACGAAGGAGAGGCGGATCGGGATCCGGATCGAGTGCGAGCCGTGCGTGCCGCTCGGCGTGGCGTCGTTCCAGACCACCGGGGCGCTGAGGAATTTCAGGATGAAGAAGATCCCGTGAGCGCCCCGGCGCACCCGGCGTGTCACGGCCGGGGCATCCTTTCCCGCTGCGCAAGGGAGGATGCATCACAGCCGGTATGGATGTTTATCCATGCCGGCTTTTTTATTGCACGATTTCTGTCCGTCGCCGGAGTCATGTCGCATGGTAATTCGTAATATATTATATAGCAGCAAGATGCGACTGTCCGGTTGCGCGCCATTTTCTCTTGCGCCGCCGGCGATTCCTTGACAGGAAATGCCGTCTTGATATACTCGTGGGTATGGCATCTTGAGGGGCTTGGTCGCATCTATACAGGGGGGGCCCGCCATGCGTCGTCACAAGCCCGGGGCGTCGGTCGTCGGGCGGGGCCTCTCTCGTCGCGGGTTCCTGGCCGGGGCATCCGGCGCCGTCGCGGCGCCGATGTTCGTCCCCGCCGCCGTCCTTGGCGCCGAGGGGCGGGCGCCCGCCAACAGCCGCCTCGGGACCGCCGTCATCGGCGTGGGAGGCCGGGGCAACGACCATCTCGGCGCCCTGCTGGGCAGCGCCTCCACCCAGGTCCTGGCCGTCTGCGACGCCTTCCGGAGCAAGGGGGCTGCCGCCAGGAAGCGGGCGGAGGACACCTACGCCGCCGACCTCGCCCGGGGGACGTACAAGGGCTGTCTCGCCACGACCGACTTCCGCGACGTCCTCTCCCGCGGCGATATCGACGCGGTCTGGATCGCCTCCCCCGAGTACTGGCACGCCCTCCACGCCATCGGGGCGATGCGGGCCGGCAAGGACGTCTACTGCGAGAAGGGGATGACGCTGACCCACGCGGAGGGGCGGGCGGTCGTCGCCGCCGTGCGCCGCCACCGGCGCGTCTACCAGCTCGGGAC
>CAYUME010000992.1:523-1904 GCA_964445475.1 uncultured Planctomycetia bacterium | reverse complement strand
GTGGCGGAGGACGGCGACCGCCTGCGCTACCGCGTGATCGACTACACGACGGGAAGGCCGTTCGCGGGCAGCGTCCGCACGGCCGCCCTCCGCGGGGAGATGCTCCAGCTGCCCGTCTACCTCCTCATCGCCCGGGACGCCCTCGCGAAGGCGTTCGCCGGCCGGCCCCTCGTGCCCGACGCCGCGTGCTACTACTACATCGCCGGCACGGCCGAGGAGGGCGAGCCGCGGGTGGTCTCGATCGAGGGAGACTTCTGGAAGGAGAACGGGGAGGCGATGGGGGAGACGCTCCGGCGGCTGGTCGGCGGGGTGGGGGCGGGCTACTTCCTCATCCGTCCCGGGGGCCACTGCCGCACCTGCGACTTCGCCGCGATCTGCCGGAAGGGGCACTACCCGACGGCGCGGCGGGCGCGGGAGGATCCCGAGTGGGCGTTGTACCGGCCGGAAGGCAAGCGGGGAGCCTGAAGCGATGTCGCTCGTCGACGCACAAGCCCGGCTGGAAGCGGCCGCGGACCTCGACCGGAACGTCATCGTGACGGCCGGGGCGGGGACGGGGAAGACGCGCCTGCTGGTGGACCGCCTCGTCCACCTGCTGGTCGGCCGCGGCCTTCCCATCCGCCGCGTCGTCGCCCTGACCTTCACCGAGAAGGCGGCCAACGAGATGCGGATCCGGCTGGCCGACCGGCTGGAGAGGCTGGCCGCCGCCGCGCGCGGGGGGGGGGCGCCCCCCCCTCCGGGATCCGGGACGCGCAACGCGGGATCCGCGCCGGAGGCGGACGACGAGGTCCAGTTCGAGCTGCTGCGCAGGCGCTACCGCCTCTCCTCCGACGAGATGGCCCGGCGCGCCCTCGCCGCCCGCGCGGACCTCGACCAGGCCCTGATCGGGACGATCCACAGCTTCGCCGCGCACGTCCTTCGGCTCTTCCCGGTCGAGGCGGGGGTGGACCCGACGTTCGCCGTGGACACGGGAACGGCCTTCGAGGCGTCCTTCGCGCGGGAGTGGGCGTCGTGGCTGGGGGTGGAGCTGGGGGAGGCGGCGCCGCGGCGCGACGCGTGGCTGGGCGTGCTGGCGCGCCTCGACCTGGCCGCCGTCGAGGTCGTGGCGAAGGCCTTGTCGAGCTTCCTCGTCCCCTCGCCCCTGCCGCCAACGGCGGAGGCGCGAAAGCGGCTGGCCGCGGTCGCGCGCGACCGGGCGGCGGGGCTCGCGGCGGCGGCAAAGGCCTGTGCGCAGCCGGCGAACAATCTCGCGGCGCAGATACGGGAGTACGCGGCCTTGCTGCACGCGATGGCGAAGGCCGCCGGGTCGCCCCGCGTGGAGGCCGCGAGCGGAAGGGCGGGTCCCCCCTCCGCCTCGCAGGCGAAGCCCTCGACGCGCTCGACG
>CAYUME010000992.1:0-513 GCA_964445475.1 uncultured Planctomycetia bacterium | reverse complement strand
CGAGGCCGCGAAAGGCTGCGCCCAGCCGGCCAACAACCTCGCCGTCCAGATGCGCGAGTACGCGACGATGCTCCGGCGCGCAGGACCCCGGACTGCGGGCGCCGACTCCGGCACGTCGGCGACGGAGTCGCCTCCCACACGTGTGGGAGCCCGCTCCGCGGGCGAGACCCCGCGCGACCCCCTCGACAAGGAGGTCTCGCGGGCGAAGAAGGGCTGGGCGGAGGAGGCCTTCCCGGCGGCCCGCGAGCAGGCCGTCGCCACCCGGAAGCTGCTCCTCGCCTGCCGCGCGATCGACGACGGATTCCTGGACGGGCTGGTGGCCCTCCTCGAGCCGTTCGTGGGCCGCTTCCGGCGGCGATTCCTCGCCGATCGCCGCATCTCCTTCGACGGCCTCCTCGCCCTCGCCCGCCGGCTCGTCCAGGACTCCCTGCGCGCCCAGGAGCGGCTCAAGCGCGAGTTCGAGGCGATCCTGGTCGACGAGTTCCAGTACACCGATCCCGTCCAGGCGGAGCT
>CAYUME010000991.1:0-1918 GCA_964445475.1 uncultured Planctomycetia bacterium | reverse complement strand
TCGGTGCCCGGCGATCCGCTCCGCGTGACCACGTTCGCGGACCCCGGTTTCGCCATCGCGTTCCAGCTCCCCCACGAGCCGTCCGGCGCCCCCGGCGGGATCCGCTGGGTCCTCGCGGGCCGCCGGGTCCCCCTGCGGGAGTCCGCGCCGCGAACGCTCTGGACCCTCCTCCATCCGGGAACCGTGGACGAGGCGCTCGCCGCGTGGCGTGCCGCGGCCCTGGCCGACGTCCCCCTCCCGCCCGCCTGGATCCACGACATCGCCCTCGTCCACACGGACTTCCTCAGCCGGGGCGGGCGCGGCTGGCTCGAGGACGTGGAAGCGCTCGAGCGGCTCGTCCCGGCGGCGGACCGGCCGAAGGTCCTGCTCCTCCTCCACGGCTGGTACGACACCGTGGGACGGTACACGTTCGACTCGAAGGCGGAGCGGCTCGATGACGCATGGGGGGCGCTCGCGGGGGCGGGAACCGGCATCCCGATGACGCGCGCGGAGGTGAGCCGCCGGCTGGCGCACGCCCGGTCCCGCGGCTTCCGGGCCGGCCTCGCCTTTGCGGAGGGGCTTCTCGCCTGCGACGGCGCGAAGGACCCCCTCGTGCCGGCGGAGATCCTCGCGGGCTCGGCGCGGACGGGGGCGGACGTGGCCGGCCGGGCGGTCGTCCTCAACCCCTGCCACCCCGACGTGCAGAAGCGGCTCGCCGCGTACCTCAAGGCCCTGCTTGCGGCGCACGGCGGGGAGATCGACGCGCTCGCCTGGTTCGAGACCGCCGACGTCCCCGCGGGGGCGGTCGGCCCGCCCGAGGCGCCCGGCTACGCGGCGCGCGAGCTGATGCGGCTCGTCCTCGCGTTCACGCAGGAGTCGGTGAAGGCGCGCCCCGGTCTGGCCTTCCTCGCCGGCGACGGGCTCGGTTCCGGATTCCCCCCGTGCGCGATGATGGCGCACGGCTGCATCCCCGCGGGAGGCTACCGCCCCGGGCTCCTTCCGTCCGGCCTCTTCCCGAACCTGGGCCGCGTGCTCTGGCCGGTGCCCCGGGGGGAGGCGGCGCCGGCGGGGATCCAACGGGAGGCCGTCGCGCGCCTCGGCGTTCCGGTGGTGACGTCGTGCGGCTGGGGCGCCGCACCGGGGTGGGCGGAGATGAAGGACGGGGACCGCGACGCGCTGCTGGCGCTGTTCCGCGAGCGCGCGGCCCGGCCGCAGGGGCTCCGCTGGCTGGCCGACTGAGCGCTTGACCTCTTTCCGACCGGCCGTTCTCCCCCGCCCCGCCCGGCCGGGCGACCGACGGCTCGCCTCCCGCCTTCGCGGGTTCCGGCTCCGCCGCCCCGCCCCGCCGGTACGCCTCCGCCAGCAGGCTCACCGGGTGCGCCACCCGGACCCGGTTCAGCCCCGCCTCCCGGAGGCCGGCCTCGACCTGCATCGCGCATCCCGGGTTGCCCATCGCGACGATCTCCGCCCCCGTCTCCCGGATGTGCGCGACCTTCCGTTCGAGGAAGACCCGTGCGTCCCCCGGGCGCGTCACGTTGTAGATGCCGGCGCTCCCGCAGCACCACGTCGATTCCGGCAGCTCCGCAAGCGCCAGGCCGGGGATCGCCTGCAGGATCTCCCGGGGCTGGGCGGCCACCTGCTGCCCGTGGACGAGATGGCAGGCCTCGTGGTACGTGACGCGGGCGGAGACACCCCCCGCCGGCCGCGCGAACCCGACCTCGACAAGGAACTCGGAGACGTCGCGCACCTTCGCCGCGAAGGCCCTCGCGCGCCCCGCCCAGGCCGGGTCGAAGGCGAGGAGCCGCCCGTACTCCTTCATGAAGGAGCCGCATCCCGCCGCGTTCACGACGACGGCATCGAGGGGGCCTTCCGCCTCGAACGCCTCGATCAGTCGCCGCGCCGACCTCCGCGCCTCGTCGCGGTCCCCCGAGTGGCCGTG
>CAYUME010000990.1:0-1922 GCA_964445475.1 uncultured Planctomycetia bacterium | reverse complement strand
GACCCTGCGTGATCTGCGGGCCCCCTCCGCGCTCGGCGCGCCCCGCGGGCTCCGCTCAGGGCTCCTCTTCCGCCTGGATCTTCCCCAGCGTGACGGGCACCTCGATCGTCTGGTCCCCGCGCTTCACCTGGAACGCCATCTCCTCCCCCGGGGACTTCTTCCCGAGGGCGTCGCGCAAGCCGCGGAAGTTGTTGACAGGCTCGCCATCCGCCGACAGGATCACGTCCCCCGGCTTGAGTCCGGCCTTCGCGGCGGGGGAATCGGGCGTCACGTCCTCCACCTGCAGCCCCGTCCCCCCGCGCGCCCGGGACCCGGTCAGCCCGAGCCAGGGCCGCTTCTCCGCCGCGGTCTTCTCCTCTCCGCCCTTCTCCCCCTCCCCGAGAAAGACCTCGAGGTCCTTCTCCCCGTCCGCGCGGCGCACCGTCATGGTCAGGGTGGAGCCGGCGGGGTAGGTCCCGAGGACGCCGTGGAATCGGCGCGTGTTGAAGGTGCGGGCGCCCGCGACGCGGACGATGAGGTCGCCCGGCCGGAAGCCGGCCTTCTGCGCGGGCGTCGGGTCCTGCCCCGCCTCGTTCTCGTAGACGTCCGTCACGAGGACGCCCGACCCGTACTCGCCGCCCGCGGCGTCCGGGTCGGCGATCTGGAGGCCGTCGACGAACCCGTGGTAGACGCGCCCGCCCGCCTTGAGCTTCGGGAGGAAGCGGCGGATCTGGTCGGCGGGGATCGCGTACCCGATGCCGGTGTTGACCCGGTTGCCGTACTTGAGGGCGATGCGGCCGTTGATGCCGACCACCTGGCCGTCCATCGTGAAGAGCGGGCCGCCGGAGTTCCCCGGGTTGATCTGCGCGTCGGTCTGGATCGCGTCGGAGTACCCCTCCTGGAAGCGGTGCACCGCGCTGACGATCCCGAGGCTGACGGACGGCTCCCAGACGCGGCTCCCGAGCATGAACGGGTTCCCGACCGCGAACACGTGCTGCCCCACGACCAGGGCCTCCGAGTCCCCCAGCACGGCGAACGGCAGCCCCGCCGCGTCCTTGATCTTCAGCAGGGCCAGGTCGCCGCGGAGCGAGAAGCCGACGACGTCGGCGAAGTGGCGCGCGCCGCCCGGAAAGACGACGCGCCACTGCTGCCCCTCCGTCCCCGGGCCGGTCGGACCGATCAGGACGTGGTAGTTCGTCAGGATCCACCCGTCCGCGCTGATGCAGACCCCGGAGCCGCCGCCGATGAAGACGAAGGCGGGGGTCACCCGCTGGACGACGTCCACCAGCGCCTGCTCGAGCTCGAGGGCGGGCGGCGAAGCAGGAGCCGGCACCTCGGCACGCGCCGCTCCCAGGAGGCCGAGGACCAGGAGGCCGCCAAGGGATCCCTTCCGGGCCCTCGTCTTCGTGCGCTTCATGTCCTTCGTGGCCCCCAACCGATCTCCGTGAACTCTGCGGATCGCCGTCTCCGGGCACTCCACGGTCTAGTTGCCGGCCGGCCGCTCCACCAGCTCCACCTCGACCTCCCGCACCTCCTCCCCCCGGCGGATCTTGAGCGACACCTTGGTCCCCGGCGGCGTGGCGCGAAGGTCCTCGATCAGCTGCTCGAAATGCTGCACGGGCTTGCCGGCGAACTCGACGATGAGATCGCCCGCCTGGAGCCCCGCCTTCGCCGCGGGCGAATCGGGGGCGACGCGGAGGATCCGCGCCCCCTCCTCGAACGCCTCCTCGTCGAACCCCACGCCGAGGAATCCCGTCCGCCGCTCGATCTTCTCCCCCGCCTTCAGCCGCGGGAGGACGCTTCGGATCGCCTCCCACGTGGTGGCGAATCCGACCCCGGAGCTCTGCCCCCAGACGGTCCGGTCCGCGATGTGGCTGGCGACCCCGAGCAGGCGCCCCTGGAGATCGACGCCCAGGGCCGGGAGATAGCCCGGGTGCCCGTGA
>CAYUME010000989.1:1445-1922 GCA_964445475.1 uncultured Planctomycetia bacterium | reverse complement strand
TTGAGGAAGACGGGCCGGGAGGGGTCGGCGGCGCGGAGGCGCGCGTGCTCCGCGATGACCGTCTCCGGCGGGATCGGGGGCTTCATCGCCCGGCAGGGCCCCCCGAGCTGGGCGCTGTCGGGCTCGTCCGGCTGCATCCACGCGACGATCGCCGGGTCGTCGCGGCGCGCGAGGGCGCCCCCGGTCGGGCGGCAGATCAGCCGCATCCCGGCCCCGCGCAGGGACCGGAGCTGCTCCTCCGAGGGGTCGGCGGTCAGGTGGACGTAGAGGTTGATGCCGAGGTCGCGGTAGCGCGGGGCGAGCGCGGGATCCTGGAGCCAGACGCCGAGGGGGAAGAAAGCGGGGTCGTCCGGGAGGCCGCGGGCCCGGGCGGGGGCGGATGCGGGAACGGGGGATCCCGGCGTGGCGCCCGGGGCCGCCCCCCCCCCCCGGGGGGGGGGGCCCCCGGCCGCGCCCCCCGGCCGCGCCCCCCCCGGG
>CAYUME010000989.1:0-1435 GCA_964445475.1 uncultured Planctomycetia bacterium | reverse complement strand
GCGTGCCGCGGGGCGCGCCTCCCCGCGCGGGGTGGGCGAGCCCGGCGGCGGCGCACGCGGCGAGCGCCAGGCCGGGTCTCATCGGCACGGGAGCGACCAGGTGGGCTTGCAGACGTCCCCGAGATCCTTCGCCGGCCCGAAGAACCCGCCGGCGATGTAGAGCCGCCCGTTGATGACGCCCCCGCCGCCGCAGCAGCGCATGTCCGGCATCTCGGGGAGCGGCTCGAAGGCCTCCTTTTCCATGTCGAACAGCTCGCACGCCGTCGTCCGCCCGCGCGTCTTCTCCATTCCGCCGACGACATAGAGCTTCGACCCGAGGAAGGCGCAGCTGCTGTTCTGCGTCATGTAGAAGACGCGCCTGTGTCCGCGCGGGGCGTTGATCTTCGTCCAGGTGTCCGTGGCCGGCACGTACTTGAGGGCGCCTTCGGACCAGACGTAGTCCGCCATGTTGTGGAAGCCGCACTCGACCTCGACGCCGGCGACGATATAGATGGCGCCCCGGTAAACGCCGACGGTGGAATAGATGCCGTACTCGGGGGCGTCGGCGACCCGGGTGTAGGTGCCGGCCGTCGGGTCGAACCGGTAGACGGCCTTGTACTGCTCGGGGACGTCGCCCGCGCCGTCCTTGCCGTACTTGCCGCCCTGGCGGTTGTAGCCCTGGCCGAGGTAGATGGCGTCGCCGAAGGCGATCGCGAAGCCGTTGGTGATCTTCTTGGGCATGTCCGGCAGGGGGGACCAGGCGTCGGCGGCGGGATCGTAGCTCCAGGCTTTCTCCGTCGCTTTCGCGCCCGCCCGCTGGCCGCCGAAGAGGTAGATCTTACCCTTGAAGACGGCGGGCATCGGCCAGCCCACCTCGATCGGGAGGTCGGCCGCCTTCTTCCAGGTGTCGGTGGCGGGGTCATAGACCTGGTGGTGCGTTCCTGCTTTCGTCCAGTCCTTGGTCGGGCATCCGCCGAGGACATGGTACTTGCCGTTCAGGATCGCGCCGCCGTGGCCGTAGACGTGCTGGGGGATGTCGGCCCGGAGCTCCCAGGCCGCCCCCGGCTTCGCCGGCGGGGCGGGAGGCGCCGGAGCCGCGGGCTCGGCGGCGGGACCGGACGAGCAGCCCCCGGCCGCGAGGGCCAGGGTCGCGAAGAGCAGGCCGTGTCGCGTCATGGTCCACCTCGAACAGGGGGTTTGCCGGCCGCGCGCCGCTCAGTCCTTGAGCCCCTGCAGCCGGCCGTCGAGCGCCTCGCCCTTCCGGATCATCTCGTCCCAGGTGAGCTCCTTCCGCGCGTAGCAGGCGTCGCGCCCGAGGACGGCCGCCAGCGTGCTCCGCGCGCCGTAGGCGGCGGAGGCGTTCGCGAGATCCCCGCCCGTCGTGACCTGCTCGTGGAAGAGCTCGATGTTCCGCTTCGTCGCGCTCTCGTAGATGTTGCCGTTCTTCCGGAACTTC
>CAYUME010000988.1:591-1930 GCA_964445475.1 uncultured Planctomycetia bacterium | reverse complement strand
CCGCCGCGGGACGTGTCGGACGACGCGTCGGCGTCGACGGTTTTAGGCGGCCGCTGGAGGAGGAGCGTCGGTGCGTACCCTTCGCCGGGCGGCTCCGCCGGCGCCCGCGGCTCAGCCCGTTCCCGGTCCGCGTCCTCGAAGAAGACGAAGACCGTGTGTCCGACGCGGATCTCGTCCCCGACGCGCAGCACGCGGTCCGTGACGGGGAGGCCGTTGACGGCCGTGCCATTTCGGCTCTCGAGGTCGACGAGCCGGTAGCCCTCCGGGGTCTTCCGGATCGCGCAGTGCTGACGGGAGGCCTGGGCGTCGGCGATCCGGATGGCGCAGGTCTCGGCCCGGCCGATGACGGTCTCGTGGCCGGCGAGGACGAAGCTCTCGCCGCTGTCGACGCCGGACTTGGCGAAGAGGCGGGCGCGCATGTGAGCGAATGTAGGCCGCGGGCGCAGGACTTGTCAATGGCTTCCGTGTCAGACCGTGTGGGACAGGCCCCAGAATACGGCGATGACGGACACGACGCCGGAAAGATATCCGAGGAGGAAGCTTCACAGGACAAGACGCTTCAGGATGATGAGCTGTCTGTAGGTGGCAGAGCCGGATGCGCGGCTTGCCCTGTTGGATGTATGGCGAGGAAGGAGGGGACGTCGCCCGCGACTTTTCCCTGCAATTATTTGCCGCCTCGGTGCATAATCAACCCATGCAAGAGGTGTCGGCAGGAAGCCTTCTTCTCGTGGCGCTCGCCTCCACCGTGACGGCGCTCCTGATGGCGCGCCGGGATGTCCGCGACTCGAGACGGCGGTTGACCTACCTGAGGGCCTGCGCGACCGAGATCGCTCGGAGACAGTCCGCCGGAGTCCTCTCCCTGGACGGGGCGGGGACGGTCGTGGAGGCGAACGATCGGGCGGCCGAGCTGCTGGGCTCGGGACCGGCGACGGGGCGATCGTACGCGGATCTGTTCAGTCCGTACCCCGCCCTGCTGCAGGCGGTGCGGGACCTGGTGGATCGCGGCCGGGAGTTCGGATCCCGTGAAGCCCTCGTCGTGCGGGATCGGCGCGCGATCCAGCTCCGGTCCTCCGGGACCGTGCTCCGCGACGCGGCCGGGGGTCGGCTCGGGGCGGTCGTGCTCGTCCTGGATGCCACGCGGGTCCGCGAGGTCGAGCTCGGGGTCCGACGCTCGGAGCGTCTGTCCGGCCTGGAGACGCTGGCGGCCGCGATCGCTCACGAGATCCGGAACCCCCTCGGCGCGATGGGCATCAACCTGCAGCTGCTGGAGGAGAGCCTGGTCGCGGCGGGGGCGGGAGAGAAGGCGCGGCGGTACCTCGATGTGGTGCTTGCCGAGACG
>CAYUME010000988.1:0-581 GCA_964445475.1 uncultured Planctomycetia bacterium | reverse complement strand
ATCGTGGAGAGCTTCATCCGCTTCGCGCGCCCCCGGCCTTTGGAGAAGTCCCGGGTGTCGGTCGCCGGCATCGTGGACTTGGTCCTGGCTCTCGTGAAACCGGAGTGCGACCGGCAGGGCGTGCGCGTCGTGCGCGAGGTCGACGGCCGCGTCCCTCCGCTGCTCGTGGACAGCGGCCAGATCCATCAGGTGTTGCTCAATCTCCTGGTCAACGCCCTGCAGGCGATGCCGTCGGGGGGGACGCTCGTGCTGCGGCTGTCCGCCGACCCGCCGTTCGCCCGCATCGACCTGACGGACTCCGGTCCCGGCATCCCGGCGGAAGACGTCGAGCAGGTGTTTGACCTGTACTACACGACGAAGAAGACCGGGCTGGGGCTCGGCCTTCCCATTGCGCAGAAGATCGTGACCGACCACCAGGGGTATCTGACGGTGAGGAGCCGCCCGGGGGAGACGTGCTTCAGCGTGGGGCTCCCGCTCCCGTCGCCTGACGAGGCCGTCCATGGACATGCTGCCGATCCGTCTGCTGATCGTTGACGACGAGGTGAACATCGCACGCATGCAGCAAATTACCATCGAACGGC
>CAYUME010000987.1:1211-1942 GCA_964445475.1 uncultured Planctomycetia bacterium | reverse complement strand
ACCGCCAGGGCGAGGAGGGCAGCGGCAAGCCGGCGGACATCTTCATGCGCCGCGTCGTCGCCGGGGACACCGGCAACCCGTACGCGTTCGCGGGAATCCAGCCGGCCCAGAACCTGAGCAGCGTCGCGCCCACCGAGCTGTTCCAGGACCCGTTCGACCCCGAGGCGCCGGTCAAGATGCTGCGCTGGGGCTGGACGACGGACAACCTCGAGGACTCGTCAGCTGAGAATCCCCACACCGACGCCCGCGCCCATCGCGGCGCGCTCAACGGCGACACGCTGCTCATCGCCTACAGCTGGACGCCGAACTGGGGCCGGAGGGCCAACGACAAGTACGACCTCTACGTCCGCCGCTCGTTCGACGGCGGGCAGTCGTGGAGGACGGATCCCTCGGCCGCCGACGACATCGATCACAACGATGTCTTCAGGGTTCCGGTCATCGACGATGTGACGCAGACCGTGTTCTGGGACGAGGAGGTGGTCACCACGACGTACTCTGCAAACGCGCTCGAGCCGCCGCGCAACGTCTCCAACCTGCGCAACAACCGCACCAGCGTGCTGGAGCCGCGGCTGGTCAAGACCCCGGGGACCATCTCGTCGATCTACAACTTCCCCGAGGACCAGCAGAACTCGAGCATCTTCCAGGTCGCCTACGGCGTGGAGTTCAACCAGAGCCAGCTGCCCGACAACGTCGTCGTGCCGCAGCTCCCCCTCGACATCTACTACGGCCGG
>CAYUME010000987.1:0-1201 GCA_964445475.1 uncultured Planctomycetia bacterium | reverse complement strand
CTCGACAAGGGCCAGCACTACGAGACCGTGGTTGTCACGCCTCAGGACGGCGGCGGGGGCTCGGGCGAAGGCTGGAACCTGCTGGCGAAGGACCATCCCGAGCAGAGCGGCGCGCAGATCCGCCAGACCCCGGACGGCTCGCGGATGTACGGCATCTGGCTCGAGGAGAGCGACCAGGGCAGTGACATCCAGTTCCGCAGGGTCGACTACCGCTGACGGCGGGCATGGGGGGACGCCGCAGAGGCGTCCCCCCGGACCGCCCCGACAGGTGAGCGGCCCCCTGGGAACGGGAGCCGCTTCGAACCGAGACGCAAGGAGGACGTCATGAAAACAGGAAGCTTCGTTCTCATTGTTGGGGCCTGCGCGGTGCTGCTCCTGGCCGGCGCCTCCGGGTGGGCCCAGGATGCTCCGTTCTACTTCTGGCGCTGGGGGCACATGGAGGGCCCGCACGACTCCAGCAAGACCCTCGGCATCTCCGACGACGGCAAGACCGCCGTCGGCGCCACCGTGGTGGTGGACTTCCAGCGGGCGTGGCGCTCGGACATCGACTGGGCCATCGCCACCGACGACGGCGTCCCGCCGCTCTACAACGAACTCAAGGTCCAGGAGGACATCGGCGTGATCGCGCCGTCCCGCCCGAGTGCCGCCTATGCGTCGTCGGATATGTTGACGACGCCTACCGGGTACGACCTGCCGAACCTGAGCTTGGACTGGGGCGGCTCCACGCCTGTGGGGACGCTGAACATCGGGCAGGTATCCTACGGCATCCAGTGGCTTCTTCCCGTCCTGGATTCGGTGGATGAGGGCGACTACGTGACGATCCCCGACTTCGGCGGCGGCCTCTCCGATATGGCGGCGCTGGACGTCAGCCTAGACGGCCTCATCATGGTCGGCTACGGCAATAACAAGCGGGGGCCGATCGGCTTCTACGCCGACATGACCGACCCGCTCTTGCCGGTCGTCAAGACCCTCACCATCCAAGACGCAGTCACGCTCCAGACCCTCCAATGGACCGTGGCCACCGCGCTGTCGCCGGATGGCCTGATCATCGCCGGGTACGGGGGCATCAAGCCGGGCAACCGGGCCTTCGTCACGACGGTGCTTGACGCCAGCACCGATCCCATCACGCTGGAGAGCACCATTCTCCCGATTATCGGCGGCGGCAAGTACGCCGAGGCGTATGCGATGACGCCCGACGGCG
>CAYUME010000986.1:264-1943 GCA_964445475.1 uncultured Planctomycetia bacterium | reverse complement strand
CGTCGCGGAGCCCCAACCCGGCCGCGCCCCCAAGGCCCGCCGCCCCGCCGCCCCCGCCACAAGAGCCCCCGGAGGATGCGCCCGTCCTGGATCTCTCCATGCCCCTCCTCCAGGAGGACGAGGCGGAATCCGCGTTGGAACCGGAGCCGGAGGCGAAGCCGTTGCCCGATTCGATCGACCCCACGATCACCCTGCCGGTGGCGGACGAGTCGCCGGCGGAGATGCACATCCGGACGGAACCGTCCCCCTCCCAGGCCCCGGCCCTGCTCCTCAAGAACAAGATCGCGGTGCTGGAGGAACGGGTGGCGCACGGCGGATTCGGGGAAGTCTGGGCCGGCCGGGTCCTCAACCCGTTCGCGCTCATCGGCGAACGGATCGTGCGGGGCGAGGACAGTCCCAAGACGCTCGGCCTCGACGACCTCCCCCTGCCCGAGCCGACGCTCGACGCGGACGGCATGGTCCGGGAGTCGGAGCCGATCACCGACCCGATCCTGATCCAGAAGGTCTACGACGCGGCGGAGAACCTCTGGAACGGCTACCTGGCCCAGCACAACGAGAATCCGGAGGCCGCCCGGCGGGAGTACCACCAGGTCCTCGAGCTGATCGACCCGGACCTCCTCGAGAGCCCGAAGATCGCGGTGAAGATCCTGAAGCCGGCCATCCCCGCGGAACAGGCCGCGAAGGACCCCGGTCTCGCCATCCAAGTCCGGAACGAGTCCGAGCGCCGGTTCATCAAGGAGAGCCAGCTCCTCCGCCGCCTCCGCCACCCCAACATCGTCCGGCGGTTCGGCCTCGTGATCGACCCGGACATCGGGTGGTGCATGCTCCTCGACTTCATCGAGGGGGACGACCTCGACCACGTGCTCCGCCAGCTGCCGAGCCACCGGCTGCCGGTGGCCATGGCGGCGGTGAAGGCGCTCGAGATCGCAGAGGCCCTCCACTACGCCCACCGGAAGGGCGTGCTCCACCGCGACCTGAAGCCGGCCAACATCATGCTCAGCGCGAAGGACGGGCGGGCGATCCTCACCGACTTCGGCATCGGGCGCTGGACGGACGAGTCGATGACCCAGGCGCTCACCATCCCGGGCTCGATGGTCGGCACCCCGCGCTACATGGCCCCCGAACAGATCGCGGGCGAGCGGCTCTCCGAGCGGACCGACATGTACCAGCTCGGGACGCTCTTCTTCGAGATGCTGACCGGGCAGCCCGCCTACGCCGGCCTCGACCAGACGACCCTCTTCACGCTGATCGCCAAGCCCGACGCCGGCCACCCCGTCTACGTCCGCGAGCTCCTCCCGGAGATCGCCTCCGACCTGGAGAGCCTCGTCGAGGTGGCGCGCGACAAGGAGCCGAAGAACCGGTGGGACTTCGACGAGTTCATCGAGAAGCTCCGGGGCATCATCGCCGCCCAGCGCTACACGCAGACGCGCCACGAGCGGACGATGAGCCAGGCCGACATCAAGCGCTCCTATCGCCGCGTCGTCCTCCTCCCGTGCACCCAGTATCGCCGACGTGGTGGGGTGGTTTCAATGCGGACGGGCGACAGGAGCATCTGTGTGGCCGACGCATGTAACCGTCTATTCTGCTACCTCTTACGGCGATTCGCAGGTTCATGTCCGCATGGCCGTCCCGGCGGTTCCCGTTTTGTGCCCCTCGGCCTGGCTTGGGGGAACTGCCCG
>CAYUME010000986.1:0-254 GCA_964445475.1 uncultured Planctomycetia bacterium | reverse complement strand
CGCCGCGTCGTCCGCCTCCGCAAGGAGCTCGCCTGGCGCGAGCACCGCCTCGGCACCGAGATCCACTACGTCCGCCTGCAGGAGGGCATCCGCGACGTCCGCCGCATGCTGGAGGAGAAGCGGCACGACGAGGCGATGGCCTTGGTGGAGGGGCTCTCGAAGGAGGTCCAGGCCCTCTCCGACCGCTACGCCCCCCTCAAGGAGGAGGTCGCGCGGCTCGTGCCGACGGCGCTCGCGATGGTGCGGGACCGGCA
>CAYUME010000985.1:0-1944 GCA_964445475.1 uncultured Planctomycetia bacterium | reverse complement strand
TTCCGGCGACCTCGCCGGCTATGCGGGCGCCGTCGTCGACATCACGGAGCGGAAGCGGATGGAGCAGCGGGTTCAGGAGAGCGAGGACCGGTTCCGGACGCTGGTCCTGTCGGGGGCGCGGATGGTCTGGACGATGGACGGCAAGGGGGCCGTCACCCCGCCGCAGCCGAGCTGGCAGGCCTTCACCGGCCAGCCGGACGAGGAGGTGCGGGGGGGGGGGTGGACGAAGGCCCTCCATCCGGAAGACGTCGGCCCGGCGATCAAGACGCTGAAGGAGGCGCTCGATACGCGGATGCGGTACGACGCGCGGTGTCGGGTCCGCCATTTCGAGGGCGGCTACCGCCGCTTCGCGCTGCGCGCCGTCCCGGTGCTCGACGAAAAGGAGCGCGTCCGGGAGTGGGCGGGGATGTGCACGGAGATCACGGAGGGGGGCGGATGATCGGGCCGGAAGCCGGCCTCTTTTTTTGAGCCCCGCCGCGCATTCCGCTTGATTGAGCGCTCCGCGCGAGATACATTCTTTATGGTTGCTGCTCGGGCTATCGAGGGGCGGCCGTGGACATCAAGCGCACGTGGAAGCTCCTGGCGGTCGATGACGAGCCCCAGAACCTCGAGCTCATCCGCGAGTGCCTCGGCTCCGAGGGGTACGCCCTCCAGACGGTCAGCTCCGCCGAGGAGGCGCTCGACATCCTGGCCGGTGCCCCCCCCGATGTCATCCTGGCCGACCTGATGCTGCCCGGGATGAGCGGCATCGAGCTCATCCACCGCGTCCGCCAGCATGAGGAAGGCCGCCTTCTCAACATCATCGTGATGACCGCCTCGCGGGACCACGCCCTCCTGCTGGAGGCCTTCTCCGCCGGCGCCAACGAGATGCTGGCCAAGCCGTTCGACGTGATGGAGCTCCGCGTCCGCGTCCGGTCCGCCCTCTCCCAGAAGCGGCTGCTCGACCACCTGGAGGACGCCGAGTCGGTCTTCTTCGCCCTGGCCCGCGCGGTCGAAGCGAAGGACGGGACCACCGGCGACCACTGCGACCGGCTCTGCGTCTATGCCGTCCATCTCGGGAAGACGCTCAAGATGGGGTACGAGGATCTCGACACGCTTCGCCGGGGGGCCATCCTCCACGACATCGGGAAGGTCGCCATTCCCGACGACATCCTGCTCGCCCCGCGCCGCCTCACGCCGAAGGAATGGGATGTGATGAAGACCCACGTGACGAAGGGGGCGGACCTCTGCAAGCACCTGCGCACCGCGCGCACGACCCTGCCTATCATCCGCCACCACCACGAGCGGTGGGACGGCAGCGGCTACCCGGACGGGCTGAAGGGCGAGGCCATCCCCCGGCTGGCGCGGGTCTTCCAGACCGTCGACGTGTTCGACGCCTTGACCAGCCGCCGCCCCTACAAGGAGGCGTTGACGGTCACGGCGGCGATCAAGCTGATGCAGGTCGAGCAGGAGAAGCGGCTGACGGAGCCCGGGCTGGTCGACGCCTGGCTCCAGACCCTCCAGCGGGAGCCGTACCTCCTGCGGGCGATCCAGCAGCGGTTTGTGACCGCGTGAGGAAGCGGAATCGACGGGCCCCCGGCGCTGCGCGTCGGGGGCTTTTTTTTTCGGGCGGTCAGGCCGGGGTGGGCGCCCGGACGACCCGGTTGCGCCCCGCCTCCTTGGCGGCGTAAAGCGCGGCGTCGGCCGTCCGCAGGAGCGATTCCAGGGTCGTCCCGTGGTCCGGGAAGGAGGCCACGCCGATGGAGATCGTGACGCCCTTGAGGAGGCGGCCGCCCACGTCGATGACGATCCGGGCGGCGCCCTCCCGGATCTGCTCGCACCGCATCACGCTGCTCTCCATCGAGGCGTCGGGGGTGATGAGGGCGAACTCCTCGCCGACGTACCGGCAGGCGATGTCCTCGCCCCGGATGTGGGTGAGAAGGTAGTCGCCAAAGGCCCGGCGGG
>CAYUME010000984.1:0-1944 GCA_964445475.1 uncultured Planctomycetia bacterium | reverse complement strand
TCATGAAGGGACAGTGACGCTCGCCATGCAAGGATTCGCTTCGCTCATCCCTGCATGGCTCGCTTTGCAACACACGGGACGAGGCGGGGGGGTGAGATATAGGCCGGAGGTGCACCTTGGCAGGAATCCCGACTCCCCGGATCGCGGCCGCAGGCCTGGCAACGGCCCTCCTCGCGGGCGCATGCCGGCCGGCGCCCGCGCGCGACGCCGTTTCCGACATCGATCCCCCCGACTGCCCCGCCTACGTCAAGGAGACCGCGCCCCCCTGGGCCGCCCCCTTCCTCGGCCGGTTCGGCATCCCCGACCCGTGGCCGAAAAACGAGGGCCCGCTGGCCACGAACTGCGCCGGCATCGACCGCTGGCAGGCCAACCACTTCATCGGATACAACGACCAGACCGCCGTCCCCCTGTACGAAAGCTACACCCCCCTTCGCGTCGCGCCCGCCCCCCGAGGCCGGTTCCCCCGGTGCGAAAAGCTCGTCGCCGAGTACGCCGCCGGCCTCGCCTCGGACCGCGACAAGGCCCTCGCGCTCCTGACCCGCGCCATGCCCGAGCACTGCCTGCACCCGACCATCCCGCCCCTCGGAGGCCCCTGCCCCGCCGACCGCAACCTCGACGAGGACGGCCTCCTCGCGAGCGGCACGGCCTGGTGCAACGAGCAGGCCCGCGTCTTCACCCGCCTCTGCCAGCTCGCCGGCATCCCCGCCCGCCTCGTCTTCCTCACCTACGCCGACGCGAAGTCCGGCCACGTCATCTCCGAGTTCCACGCCGACGGCCGGTGGTGCATGGCCGATTCGAGCTGGGGCCTCGTCTTTCCCGCCGAGGACGGCCACCTGATGAGCGCCGCCGAGTGCCACGCCGACGCCCGCGGCCGCGCCCTCGCCGGCCAGGCCTACCAGAGGCGGATCGAGGCCGTCTTTCGCCTCCCCGACGAGACGCTCGCCGGGAAGGACGTCCCCCCCGGACCGGCCCGGGAGAAGGCCCTCGCCGCCCGCGTCGCCGCGCTCCGCGCGTACTTCCACAAGCCGGCACCCTATTACGGCGATCTCTGGGCCTTCGGCCTCCTCAACAACCCCCTGCCCCCGCCCGGCGACGCGGGCCGCCCGCGCCTCCTCGTCCTCACCGACATCGGCGGCGACCCCGACGACCGGCAGTCCCTCGTCCGCCTCCTCGTCCATGCCAACGCGCTCGAGATCGAGGGATTCGTCGCGAGCGCCTCCGGCACGCCCGGGGAGCTCAAGAAGGAGATCACCCGGCCGGACCTCATCCGCGAAACGATCGAGGCCTACGGGCAGGTCCTCCCCACCCTGCGCAGGCACGCTCCCGGTTTCCCCGACGCGGCCGCCCTCCTCGCGCGCGTCCGGAGCGGCAACCCGAAGCGCGGCTGGGGGCGCGTGGGGGAGGGGAACGACACCGAGGGCTCGCGATTCATCATCGAGGCCGCGGACCGGCAGGATCCCCGAACGCTCCACATCGGGATCTGGGGCGGGCAGACCGACCTGGCCCAGGCCCTCTGGCGCGTCCGCGCCGACCGCGGCGACGCCGGGTACCGGGACTTCGTCAAACGCTTCCGCGTCTACGACATCGACGACCAGGACCGCATCGCGGAGAGGATCTGGGCCTCCTTCCCCGGCCTCGACTACATCCTCGCGAAGTCGGGAAAGGGCCGCGACCGGCGCGAGGGGATGTACCGCGGGATGTACCTGGGCGGCGACCTCGCGCTCACGTCGCTCGCGTGGCTCGACGCGCACGTCCGCACGGGCCACGGCCCGCTCGGCGCCCTCTACCCGCCGAAGACGTGGACCGACCCGAACCCGAACGGCGCGCTCAAGGAGGGCGACTCGCCTTCGTGGCTCTACGCCCTGCCCGTGGGCCTGGGCGACCCCGCGCGCCCGGACTGGGTCTCGTGGGGCGGCCGGTTCGTGAAATCCCCGGAGGGCCCCT
>CAYUME010000983.1:0-1952 GCA_964445475.1 uncultured Planctomycetia bacterium | reverse complement strand
CGTGGGGCATGGGGCCCGAGAAGTACGCCGATGTCGTGATCCGGTTCGGCCGGGCCCTCCGCGCGAAGGACCCGTCGCTCAAGATCATCGCCTGCGGCGGCTACGGCTACGACGACGGCAAGGGCAGCTCCAACGGCTGGAACCGGCGGCTGCTCGACAGGGCGGCGAAGGACTTCGACTACCTCAGCATCCACTACTACAACGGCATCTGCTACGCGCAGGATTTTGTCGACGACCCGCGCCGGTACGAGGCCTACATGCGCGACGAGATCGGGGGGCTGATCGCGACGTCCGCCAATCCCGCCATCCGGGTCTACTGCTCCGAGTGGGGGATGATGAACGACACCTGGGCCTCCGGCCTGTACACGGCGGGGATCCTGAACGCCTTCGAGCGGCAGAGCGCGCTCGTGCCGATGACCTGCCCCGCCGTCTGGCTCCAGTCCGTCTCGGCGTCCCGCCCGCACCCGCGCTGGGCGAGCTGCCTGATCCTCTTCGACCCGGCGACGTGCTACGGCGCGCCGACGTGGGTCGTGGAGACGCTCTGGCGCGCCCACTTCGCTCCGAAGCGCCTGGCGCTGGAGGGGCCGGACCGACCGCTCGACGCCGTCGCCACGGCCAGCGAGGACGGGAAGACGATCCACCTCAAGGCGGTCAACCCGACGAAGGAGGCCGTCGAGGTGAGGCTGACGGTCTCCGGTTCGTTCGCCGCCGGCCGGGCGGAGCTGGAGGTGGTCGCCCCCGGCGACGCGAAGGCGCGCAACACGCTGGTCGCCCCGCGAACGGTCACCCCCGCGGAGGCGGAGGCGAAACTGGACGGGAAGACGGTCCTCTTCACCCTTCCGCCCTTCTCGGCCGGCGTCGTGACGCTGCACGGGGGGACATAGGTGGCGGCCGGGGATGCCGCGCACCCGCCGGCGCCGTGATCGAGCGGACCCGGATGGGGGACCTGCCGATGAAGACGCTCCGCATTGCCGTCGCGCTCGCGCTGGGCACGGGCTGGGCGGTGGCGGCCGAGCCGGCCGCCGCGCCGCCGAAGTCCGGTGCGGCCCGCAACGTGACCTTCCTCTCCGTCTCCGACACCCACTACGACGCCTTCGAGAACGAGGACCGCAACGACCGCGTCCGCGAGACCGTCCGGCAGATGAACGGCATCGCCGAGGCGACGTGGCCGAAGGGGCTCGGCGGCGACGCCGTCCCGAAGCCGCGCGGCGTCGTCGCCCTCGGCGACCTCATCGACGACGGCGACCGGAAGCTGCCCCAGGGCGTGCAGGGCCCCCGCCAGTGGGCGGGGTTCGTTTCCGACTTCGGCCTCGACGGCACCGACGGGCTCCTGACATTCCCCGTCTTCGAGGGCTGGGGCAACCACGACGGGCCGCCCGCCGGGAAGGAGAAGAACGGCTTCAGCGTCCAGGCGGAGATGAAGAAGCGGAACGCGATCCGGAAGGAGAAAGGCCTCGTCAAGAACCTGGCCGCCAGCGGACTGCATTACTCCTGGGACTGGGACGACATCCATTTCGTCCAGCTCGGCATCTATCCCGCCGACCGGCAGAACGAGAAGATCAAGTACTCGCCGGCCTGGCACGACCCCCAGGGGGCGCTGACGTTCCTGAAGGAGGACGTCGCGAAGGAGGTGGGGACGAGCGGGCGGCCGGTGGTGCTGATGAGCCATTGCGGATTCGACACGGACTGGTGGCACCCGGACGACTGGCGGGCGGTGTACGAGGCGATGAAGCCGTACCGCGTGATCCTCTACCTGTACGGCCACACCGGCACGGGCGTCCGGGAGTGGGCGCCGGAGGGGGAATCGCGGAAATGGATGACGATCAACGACGGCCACGGGGACGTCGGCTTCTTAGTCGTGCAGATCCGCGGGGAGAAGATGATCTTCGCCTACCGCCTGCGGGTGAACGCGAACTGGGGGTGGAAGTTCGAGAAGGAGGTGGCGCTGGCGC
>CAYUME010000982.1:0-1963 GCA_964445475.1 uncultured Planctomycetia bacterium | reverse complement strand
CCATCGCGGCGAGGGGGAGGTCGTTGCGGGCCCCCGGGTTCGTCCGGAAGCCGTCCCACGTCGCCACGCCGTACCGGCTTATCACCCCCACCTTCGCGACCTCCTCCAGGAAGAGGAACGCCGCCCCCAGCCGCCTCACGAAGTCCCCCTCGGGGAGCGCCTCCAGCTGGACCTCCGGGTTGTGGAGGTAGAAGACGTCGAGGGTTCCCACGCCGAGGTTGGTGCGGCTCCGCTCGATCTGGTGCGCGAGGAAGCGGGGGGTCATGCAATGACCGCCCGCCGTGATCTCCTCCGTCGTCGCGATCCCCGGCCCGACAAGGGTCTCCTCGACCCAGCGGCGGGGATCCTCCGGCGGGGCGCCGTCGTAGGCGAGGAACCCGCCCTTCGTGCAGACGAGCAGCTCCTCGCGCCGGAAGCCGGCGGCGAGGAGGTCCCGGAGCGCCGCCCCGACGGCCCGCTCGCTCCGCTGGTACCGGTAGTTGCCCGCGGTGTCGAGGACGTTGACGCCGCCGCGCACCGAGGCGACGACGGCATCCTGATAGGCCGCGTCGGTCGCGTCGTCGGGCTCGCCGAGGTACGTGCCGAGCCCGATGGAGGAGAGGCGGAGCCCCTGGTGCTCCGCGAAGTGGTCGGGGTGGACCCGGTCGGCGAAGCGGGCCTGGTACGCGGCGGTGCCTTCCGGGGTGGCGTGTCCGGGGGTCATGATGCGGGTTCCTGGTTTCGGGTTGAGAGATGCGGGATCGGCGTCCGGATTTCGCGTGCGGCGCCCGCGGAGGATCGGGGGCGCGTCGGGCGCTCGGTCAGGCCGTGCCGGGCCAGGAGCCCCTGCAGCGCCGGCTCCACGCGTCTCCGGATGGCCGGGTTCGCGTACCCGACCCAGGAGACGGGCGTGGTCGTATCGAGGGGCGCGTCGAGGGGGCGTCCGAGCGGGTCGGTGACGATCGCGCCCGCCTCCTCCGCGACCAGCGCGGTGCAGGCGTCGTAGGGGTGGCAGGTGATCCCGAGGGCGCGGCCCCGGCGGGCGAGGAGGCGGCCGAGGAGGCCCCGGAGGTCGGCGTTGAAGCGGTCGCGCCCGGCGACCAGCTCGAAGAGCTGGCCGCCCGTCGAGATGTACTGGTCCTCGAAGACCAGCGCCTTGCCCGGCCGCACGGGGCCGACGACCGCCTCGATCAGCTCCTCCTCGATCCGCGCGAGAACCTCCTTGCCGCCGGGAAAGAAGCGGGAGAGCATCGCGAAGCCCTGCGCGAGGCCGCGGGCCCGGGAGGGGTGGAGCGCGAGCCGGCCCGAGCGGCCCGTCCGGACGTCCACCCACGCGCCGCGGGCCCCCCGGCCGCGGAACGCCCAGGCGACGCGCGAGCACCACTGCGTCGTCGTCGGGATCTCGGTCTGGACGGCCATTTCGATATCCGACAGCCGCGTCGCCGGGCCGCGGTTCGGGGCGACGCCCGCGAGCGACCAGGCGCTCCGCTTGTCGTACATCAGGCCGCGCGTGCCGTCGATCGGGTCGACGACGAGGACGAGCGGCGCCGTCTCGGGGCGGGTGCCGCGCGGGAAGGTGCGGCGGGCGGCGGGACCCTCGAAACCCTCGGCGACGAGGACGAAGGGCGCGCTCGGCGCAAGCTCCTGCTCGAGGAGGCGGGCGAGGGCCTGTTCGGAGACCCGGTCGATGGCATAGATCGTGTCGCCCGCCGTCTCCCGGGCGACGCGCCCCGCCCCCCGCAGCCCCCCGCGGCGCATGGAGGCCGTGACCCGGTCGCGGAGGCGCGCCTGGAGGCGCCGGAGGCCCGCGAGGAAACGGTCGAGGGGGAGGGGCATGGTCTCGGCGGGTCCCGGGCCGGGAATCAGGTCCTGTCCTTCACGTGCCACGCCCACGCGGTCTCGACGATCGACTCCAGCCCGGTGTAGCGCGGCTTCCAGGCCAGCGCGTTCCGGGCGTTCGTCGCGTCGGCGACGAGCGACGGCG
>CAYUME010000981.1:0-1965 GCA_964445475.1 uncultured Planctomycetia bacterium | reverse complement strand
CGGCCAGCTTCTCGATCCCCCGGTGGACCATGAAGCCGCGGTACTCGCAGCCGCGGACGACCTCGCCCTCCACGAAAAGCCGGAAGTGGGCGGGCTCGTCCAGCGTCGGGTGAAAGGGGCCGAACGGGACGACCACGCAGCCCGGCGGCGGCTCCTCGAACGGGAACTCGCGGGTCTCGTCGAACCCCTCCGGGACGCGGTTCCAGGGATAGTCCTTCCGCAGCGGGTACACGCCCTCCGGCCATCCGTCGGGG
Source organism: uncultured Planctomycetia bacterium (assembly GCA_964445475.1). Taxonomy (GTDB): domain Bacteria; phylum Planctomycetota; class MHYJ01; order CAYUME01; family CAYUME01; genus CAYUME01. The sequence goes on along the minus strand of CAYUME010000981.1, from coordinate 1,711 downwards.
AGGACGAGCCGCTTGGGGTTCGGGCAGCCGACGGGCTCGATCCCGACCAGATCGCGGAACTCGCGCTCCGACCAGTTCGCCCCCGGCACGACGTCCGAAATGGCGTCGAGACGAGGGGCGTCGGCCGGCAGGTGGACCAGGATGGAGCTGAGCACATGCTCCTTCTCGAAGGCGAAGTTGTGGGCGACCAGGAACTGACCCGAGTACGGGCGGTCGTCCACGCCGATGCTGACGACGTACCGGGCGTCGAGGTCCCGGAAGACGTGCGCGCAGACCGCCTTGACGTGCTCGGGGCGGACGTAGAGGAACAGACGGGAATCCTCCGGGACATCGACCCGGAGGATCGCGCCGTTGAACTTCTCCTTGATCCGGTTGAGGACCGCGCGTGCCGGCATGCTCAATCCCTCTTTTCCGCAGGTTGCCGCATCGCCCCCTCCCGCTCCGGCGCCGGGGCCTCGTGCCCCGGATTCCCGCCGACCCATCCGAGATAGCGCTTCACCTCGCCGTACCAGCCGTGCGCCCGGTACCGGTAGACATCCGCCTCCCCCACATAGCCGCAGAGCCAGGGCTCGGCCTCCCGACGGGTCGCCCCGCCCAGGCCGGCGAGCCCGCGGGCCGCCAGGAAGAGGACCCCGAGAACGCCCAGCAGGACCAGGGGGGCCAGGATCGCCAGACCGCCCGACACCGACAGGCCGTCGAGTCCGCCGATCCCCTCGAGGCCGCCTCGGGCCAGGAGCGGGCCGAGGCCCGCCGGGCTTGCCGCCAGCGCACCCTGGACCAGCCGGTAGCCCAGCACCGGAGCCAGCCCCAGGAGGATGCAGGCCAGGGCGAGCACAACCTGGGGGACCTGCATCGCCAATCCCACTTCCAGGGGGCCCTGCGCCGCACGCTCCGACACCCGGCTGCTCGTTCTCGAAAGGAAGCTCGACCCGAAGAATTTCAGGAACGACGCCAGCGTGACGGCGCTGGTCAGGACCGCGACCAGTCCGAAAAGGGGCAGGACGCGAATCGCGAGCGAGGCGTCCCGGGCCTCCGGCCCGCCGAGGAAGGCGGCGACGTAGAGGCTCCACTTGCTGGCGAACCCGTTGAAGAGCGGAACGCCGGCAATCGAGAACGAGGCGACCAGGACGGTGATGCCGGTGAGCGGCATGAACCGCAGGAGCCCGCCGAGCCGGTTGAGATCCTGCGTTCCCGTGGCCGCGAGCATCGATCCCGCATTGAGGAAGAGCAGGCTCTTGAAAAGCGCGTGGTTGATCGCGTGGAACAGCGCGCCGGTAAAGCCGATCGCGGCCAGCGCCAGGAGAGCCGGATGGGACTGGCCGGGGCGGACAAAGGCCAGGGCGATCCCCAGCCCGAGCAGGATGTACCCGACCTGCCCGATGCTGTGAAAGGCCAGGAGACGTTTCGTCTGTTCCTGCTTGAGTGCCTGGACGGTGCCGATAAAGAGCGTCAGCGTGCCGAGGAGGGCAAGCAGGCCCCCCCATCGCGTCGCGGGAAACAGGTCCAGGGCGGACGCCGGCACGAGCCAGAAGAACGTCCGCAGCAGGCCGTAGACGCCGGTCTTGATCATGACGCCCGAGAGCAGCGCGCTCACCGGCGACGGGGCGGCGGGATGCGCCGCGGGCAGCCAGAGCTGACCGAACGGCCACATCCCGGCCTTGATGCCGAAGCCGACCAGGAACAGGAGCAGGGCGGCGCTGACCAGGCCCGG
>CAYUME010000980.1:0-1965 GCA_964445475.1 uncultured Planctomycetia bacterium | reverse complement strand
CCGCTCGGATCAGAAGCGGGACTGGGACGGCTACGACGCGTTCGCGCAGACGAAGGACGCGCAGGCCTACCTCCGCGATCGCGCGGCCGGGCCGAAGCCGTTCGTGCTGATGGTCTCGTACGGCACGCCGCATTTTCCGCACGCGACGGCGCCGGACGCGTTCAAGGCGCTCTATCCCCCCGGCGCGATCCGGCTCCCCCCGAACGTCCCCGAGGCGCAGGCGGCCAAGGCCCGGCAGGAGGCCCAGGGCTACTACGCCCACTGCACGGCGCTGGACCGGTGCGTGGGCGAGGTGATGAAGACGCTGGACGAGACGGGCCTCGCCGGCCGGACGATCCTCGTCTTCACCTCCGACCACGGCGAGATGATGGGCTCGCACGGGTGCCCGCCCAGCATGAAGCAGGTGGCCTTCGACGAGTCGGCGCACGTCCCGTTCCTGCTGCGCTACCCCGCGATCCACGGCCGGGAGGGCCGCGTCGTGCGCACGCCCCTGACGACGCCGGACATCCTGCCGACGCTGCTGGGGCTGGCGGGGGTGCCGGTGCCGGAGACGGTCGAGGGCGAGGACCTCTCCGCGCTGCTCCGCGAGGGGCGCGAGGACGACGGCCGCGCGGCGCTCTACATGAACGTCTCGCCGTTCACCCGCCACGACTATGCCCGCCCCTACCGGGCGATCCGCACGGCGCGTCACACCTACGTCCGCGGCCTCGACGGCCCCTGGATGCTCTTCGACGACGAGAAGGACCCGTACCAGATGGAGAACCTGGTCGCGAAGCCGGAGCACGCCGCGCTCGCCCGCGACCTCGACGGGCGCCTGCAGGCGCAACTGAAGCGGATCGGCGACGACTTCCGGCCGGGCGCCGCGTACCTCGAGGCCTGGGGCTACCGGGTCGGCCCGCACGGCAGCGTCCCGTACGCGGGCACGAACGCGAGCCCGCAGACGCCGAGGCGCCGGGCGGCCGGCCCCGACGGCAAGGCGGGGCCATGACGCGCGGTCCGGCCGGATGCGTCTTGTTCCGGAGCCTGCGGCTCGTCACGGCCGGGCCCCCCTGACGCGTCCCGGCCGCACCCTTCCGGAGCGAAGCCATGGCAGCGACCCGGCGACAGATCCTGGGGGCCTCCGTCGCGATGGCCGCCGGCGCGGCCGCGGCGGGGGGCTCGGGCCGCGCGGCCTCCGCGGCGGAGACCGAAGCGTCGCCCGACGGCCTCGCCGCGCGCCTGAACCACGACCTGCACACCCACACCGTCTGGTCGGACGGCGCCCACGAGATCCCGCTCCACGTCCTCGAGGCCCGCGCCTTCGAGCTGGACGCCATCGCCATCACCGACCACGTCACGCCTGCCAGCAAGATCGGGAAATCGGCGGAGGCGTTCGATCAGTACCTCGCGGAGATCGAGCGCGTCCGGTCGGCCCAGGACGACGTCCTCGTCCTCAAGGGCGCGGAGGCGGCCCTGCTCGACGCGGCGGGGCGCGTCACGCTCGACGAACGCCGCGCGGCCCGCCTCGAGTGGGTCCTCTGCGACATCAGCGGCATCACGGAGGGGATCTTCCGGAATCCGCCGGCCGACAAGGGCCGATACATGGAGAACGTCGTCCGAGCGTATCTGGCGCTTTGCGATCTTCCCTGGCTCAACGCCATCGCCCACCCCTTCAACACGGGCAACACGACGCCGTTTGCGCTCCCCGCGGACTATCCTCCGGCCCTCCTGCGCGAGCTGGCGCAGAAGATGGCGGAGCGGGGGAAGGTCTTCGACGTGATGAACGACATGGTCTACTGGTTCCAGACGTCGGGCATCGCCCCGCGCGAGCTGACCGCGCAGTACGTCGCGCTGGTGAAGGTCTTCGCGGCGGCGGGGGTGACGTTCCAGGTCTCGTCGGACGACCACCGGACGGGGCTCGGCAACACGCGCTGGTCGCAGCGCGTCGTCGCGCGCGCCGGCGTGCCGGCCCGCCGGATCGTGGAC
>CAYUME010000979.1:0-1969 GCA_964445475.1 uncultured Planctomycetia bacterium | reverse complement strand
CGTGGGCGACCCCTCCCGCCAGCCGCCCGACCGCGTCCAGCCGCTGCGCGTGGCGAACCTGCTCCTCGAGCTGCTGGCGCTCGGACAGGTCCCGGAAGATGCCCAGCGCCAGCCGGCGCCCGTCCGATTCGACGATCGAGGAGGCAATCTCCACCGGGATCCGCCGCCCCCCCTTCCCCTGCAACGAGAGGTCGGAGATGACGCCCCCCGTCGCCTCCCGCACGATCTCCGAATACCGCCGCCGTGCCTGATCGAACTCTTCCGGCGGATGCAGCTGGCTCAGGTGCATGCCGACGATCTGCCGGACCGGCAGGCCGGTCAGCTCCGACGCCTTCCGGTTGGCCTCGACCAGGATGCCGGTCTCGACGTCCGCCAGGAAGATGGCGTCGGTGGCGGTCTCGATCAGGCGCCGGAACCGCGCCTCGGAGGCACGGAAGGCCTCCGTCGTCCGCTTGCGCTCGGTCACGTCGAGGGTCACGCCGGAGACGCCCAGCGGCCGGCCGGCCTCATCCCGGGAGACCCGCCCCATCCCGATCAGCCAGTGCACGCTCCCGTCGGGCCAGACCGCACGGAACTCCGCTTCGTAGGGGTCGCCGGTCTCGGTCGCGCGAGCCATGGCCTGCCGGACCGTCTCGCGATCGTCCGGATGCACCTTCTGGAAGAACGCCGCCTCCGACTCACATCTCGTCCCCGGGGGAAATCCGAGCAGCCGGTCCGCGGTCTCGGAGTCGTGAAACTGTCCGGACCCGAAGTCGAATTCCCAGGCTCCCAGTCGGGCCGCGGCGAGGGCCAGGGCCAGCCGCTCGCGGCTCTTCTGGAGCGCCTCCTCGGCCGCGTGGCTCTCGGTGATGTCCTCCAGCTCGCCCTCGTGAAACCGGACGGCACCGCCGGCGTCCCGGACGGCGCGCGCAGCACCGCGGATCCAGATCACGGCCCCGTCCGGCCGCTGGACACGGGCCACGAATCCGCGCACGATCCCCGCTTCGACCACCCGGGACCGCCACCGCTCGCCATCCGCGGGATCGGCGAAAAAAGCGGTCAAGTCCCTGTCGCCCCAGGGGCTGCCGGACGGGAGGGCAAGCATCTGGACGAGGACGGGGTTCGCATCGAGGAGGCGCCAGTCGGGGCCCGCGCGGAAGAGGCCGACCGGAACGCCGGAAAAGAGCTCCCGGTATCGGGCCTCGGCCTCCCGGGCCGCCGCGCGCGCGCGCCCCCGTTCGAGCGCCCCCTGGATGGCCGTCACGAGTCTCACGCGGTAGGCCGGGCTCCGGATCACGTAATCGTCCAGGCCGGCCTTCATCCCCTCGACGGCCACCGACTCGTTGCCGCCCGACGTGAACATGATCACGGGACACTCGGGATGGCGGGCCTTCATCTCGCGAAGCACCGAAAGACCGTTCGTCCACCCGAGAACGAAGTCGGTGATGACCACGTCGAAGCCGCCCGCGTCCATGGCCCGGACCTGGGCGTCGGCATCGGCGACCCAGTCGACCTGAACGCGGGGGAAGGCGCGCGACAGCTCGCGCTGAACCTGGTCCCGGTCCTCCAGGTCGTCGTCGATATAAAGGACGTGCAGCGTCGCGGCCATGATCCCGCATGCCCCCGACAGGTCGAACGGACCGCCGTCGCGGACGACACGAGCAGTCCACCCCCTGGATCAGGTTAGCACGCTCCCCCGCCACAGGCCACGAAAAACCTCTCGCGGTCGAAATGAAACGATCCCGGCCGATCCCTCGATCGGGGGACCGGCCGGGATCGCCCTCCCGATAGGCGATGTGGCCGGTTCCGCCACCGGGGGGAGAGGCGACCTCCCTTGTCATCACCCCGCGGGGACCGGCCCGTCGGCGGAGCCCGCATCCCCGACCCGGGGCCCGGCCGGCACGCTCCCCCCCTCGATCCGCGGCAACAGGATCCGGAAGCAACTCCCGCGCCCCGGAGCGCTCTCCACCTGGATGAAGCCCCCCGCCTG
>CAYUME010000978.1:0-1978 GCA_964445475.1 uncultured Planctomycetia bacterium | reverse complement strand
CCGAGCGGGCGCTGAACCGCGCTGCGACGGCCTCCGCCTCGCACCCCGCGGGGACCACGTAGAGGTAGAGACACCGGAAATCCTTCCGGAAAAACTCGTCGGAAGCATCCTCCACGAACCGTCCCTCGAGGCTCATCTGCTTCCAGCCCATGTTCTCGTGACTCTTCTTCGTGGCGATATCCAGGATATCCAGGTCGTCGGGGTCGAAGCCCTCGTTCGGCTTCCGCATCTCGGCGTCGACGGCGATGATCTTCTCGCCCGTCAAAAGGTCCACGCCGTCGATTTTGCCATAGTTGTAGACGCGGTGGACGACCAGAGTTGCGCCCTTCATTCCCACAGATTGCCGTTCCGCGACTTCCCGAATCGCTTCCTTGAGGTTATCGGGTTTCGGCGGCGCCCCCTTTTTCTCGGAGCACGCAGTCAGACTGAAAAGGCCCGACAACGCAAAACAAAGAGCGCGTGTCATCAGGTTGTGTCTCAAAGTATCCTCCCGGTGGCTTCAGACCAGCCCGCCCAGGAACCCGACCGCCGGCGCCACGCGGATGCCGTCGGGTGAGAGGTAGTCCTTCTTCCCGGTCGCGGAGATCTGCCAGGCCTCGGCCGAAGGGAATCGCGCCTTGAGGTAGCGCAGGCCCGGCGCGATGGCGTCGTCCGCCCACTTGGCCTCGACGAGTCGGATCGGGCGGCCGTTCTCCAGGACCACGAAATCCGTCTCCCGGCCGTCCACGTCGCGGAAGAAGCGGAGGTCCAGGTCGCGGCCGCGCGCGTCGGACTCGAAATGCACCCACTTGAGGAGGTGGAGCGCGACGAGGTTCTCGAAGCGCGGGCCGTCGCCCGGGACCAGCGACCAGTCGACGTGGTAGTGCTTCCGGGCTTTTTTCACCGCCCGGATGCGGGGCGCGCCGAAGGGGGGCAGGCGCACGATCGCGTAGAGGCGCTCCAGGATCGACAGCCAGCGCTCCGCCGCCTTGTGGCTGACCTCGAGGTCCTCCCGCAGCGCGTTCACGGAGAGGGGGCTTCCGACGAGCTCGGGAAGGCGGAGCATCAGGAGCTCGAGCCGGCCGTGATCGGTCACGTGCTCGAGGCCGACGAGGTCCTCGCGCACGAGGCGGTTGCGGTATTCGCGCGACCAGCGTCGCGCCTCCTCCTCGGAGCCGCCGAGGAAGGGCTCGGGAAAGCCGCCGAGGGCGAGGAGGCTCTTCAGGCCGTCGGCGTCCCGGATGCCGAGCTCCGCGACCGAGAGCGGATGCAGGCGCAGCATGTGATACCGTCCCTGGAGCGAATCGCCGCCGAAGCGGTAGTAGTCGAGCCGGGCGCTGCCGGTGACCAGGATCCGTTCCTTGCGGCCGCGGCGGTCCCAGAGCCCCTTGAGCCAGTTGCGCCAGCCGTGGTACTTGTGGATCTCGTCGAGGGCCAGGATCGGCGCCGCCGGGAGCTCCCGGCGCAGGATCCGCTCGCGGTCCTCGGGCACGTCCCAGTTGAGATAGCCGGCCGGATCCGGCAACAGCCCGAGCGCCAGGGTGGTCTTCCCGACCTGTCGGGGGCCGGCGATGAACACCATCTTGCGGGCGAGGTCCCGCTCGACCTGGGGGGCGAGGTATCGCTTCATGCCGGGAGTCTACCATGATATTCGCCTCAAGGCAAATATACTCGCGTGTGATTTAGCCTACAGGCAAAAAGAATAATGCCGCTGGGCATGAAGACCTGCGGGGCCGCTTCGCTCGCCACGCGACCGCGGTGCTCGGGAAACGAAATTCTCGTACGTCGTACTCGTTCTCGGGCGTGCCGTTGTCCCTCGCCTCGTGCCCCTGAACGGGGCACTCGCTCGGGTCCGGGCGGGGGTGCCCGCCTTCGCCCTTGTGAAGGCGGGCATGGCTTTGGCGGAGAACCCCGCCCCTCGCGCGACGCTCCACGCTCCACGCTTTCACCCGCCTTCGCCCGGAAGCCCCACCCCTGTGGGGTGGGGAGGAAGGGCCGG
>CAYUME010000977.1:0-1980 GCA_964445475.1 uncultured Planctomycetia bacterium | reverse complement strand
GTAGTCCGCGTTCCACGAGATCCCGCTTGTGAAGTACGACACCTCCACCTTCACCTGCCCCTCGAACTTCGACACCACGTTCCAGATCAGGAGATCGGGCCGGGTGGCCGGGAACGTCGTGTCCGCCACCTCGATCTCCTTCTCGTGCTCCACCGGCCGGAAGTGGACGCTGGTCGGGTCGATCAGCGTGTTGGCCCACGAGAACTGGAGCTTGTTGGAGCCCCGCTTGAAGGTGATCGCCCGGGTCTCCCGGACCAGCGTCAGGTCCTCCGAGTTGTAGATCGTCAGCTGCACTCCGTCGCGCGGCGGCAGCGTCACCAGGTCCACGTCGCGGGCCGCGGCAATGCCCGCGGCGAGGAACAGGGAGGCCAGGAGCACAGCGGCGATCGCCTTCATGGAGCGCCTCGCGGTCATGTTCTCCGGGGCGGGGGGAGAACCCCGTCCCTCCGAGGGGCGGCCTTCCATGGACGCCCCGGATAACGCTACTGGCCCGTCAGCTTGACCCGCCCCTGCTTCTGCGCCGATCCCAGGTGGACCGTCCCGTCCGACCCGTACTTCCGCGTCGTCCCCGCCGGCAGCTCCACCGTGTACTCGACCGTCTGGAAGTCGTAGAGCTTCAGCCCCGGCACCTCCATCGCGAACTCCACGTCCCCCGGCAGCACGTGCCGGATCTCCAGCCGGATCGCCTTCTGCCGGTAGTTCCGGATCTCCTCCTGCCACGTCCGCGCCTCGTCCCACCCCACCACCACCGGGTTCACCCCCCGCGAGTACAGGAAGTTCGACCGGGACACGTCCAGCACCACCCGCTCGTACACGACCTGGTCGTCCGTCCCCACGTTCAGCTCCACCTTCTCCTTGATCGGGATGTACTTCACCGTCTCGGCCGTGAAGAAGTTGAGCCCGCCCTTCCCGTTGTCCCGGAAGACGCGGATCACCCCGTCGGGGAGCGGCGACTCGCCCATCTTGTGCTCTTTGTCGTTGGCCAGGATGAAGAACCGGACCGGCCGGGGGCCGTACTGGTGCGGGCGGTAGCGGTAGAGGACGTCGAACGCCACCTCGCGGGCCCGGAAGCTCACCATCCGCTGCGACCACCCATTCTTCACCGTCTGCTTCCCCTCCACGGTGAAGATGAAGTACTCCGAGAGACCCTCCTTCACGACCGCGGGGGGGGCCTCCCTGGCCGCCGCCTCCTTTCGAACGGCCCCCTTCTCTTCGGCTTCCTTCAGCGACTTGAAGAGGGCCGCCTGCTTCATCTTCCTGCCGAAAGCCAGTCCGCGGCCCGGATCAAGCCCACCTTGGGCGAGCTGGGCGATCTTCTCGACGAGATTGATGGTGCCCACGACGAGGCGGACCTGCGCCCCCTCGTAGTCTTCCCCCGACCGGTTGATCACCGTCACGTACCCGTCCACCGACGCCTTCTCCTCCGCCACGTCGGAGATCATCGTGTAGTCCGCGTTCCAGGAGATGCCCGACGTGAAGTACGACACCTCCACCACCGCCTGGCCCTCGAACTTCGACGCCACGTTCCAGATCAGCACCTGGGGACGGTCGGCGGGGAAGGTCGTGTCCGCAATCTCGATCTCCTGCTCGTGCTCGACCGGCCGGAAGTAGACGCTGGTCGGATCGATCAGCGTGTTCGCCCACGAGAACTGGAGCTTGTTGGAGCCCCGCTTGAAGGTGATGGCGCGGGTCTCCTTCACCAGCGTCAGGTCCTCCGAGTTGTAGATCGTCAGCTGCACCCCGTCGCGCGGCGGCAGCGTCACCAGGTCCACGTCGCGGGCCTGCGCCCATCCCGACAGCAGGAGGGCCAGGGCCGGTATCGCAATCCGTTTCATCGTCCTGTCATCCTTTCGGCGTCACCCTGCGTCTCGGCGGGGAATCCCTACTGGCCGACCAGCTTCACCCGCCCCTGCTTCTGCGCTGACCCCAGGTGGACCGTCCCGTCCGAGCCGTACTTCCGCGTCGTTCCCGCCGGCAGCT
>CAYUME010000976.1:1736-1981 GCA_964445475.1 uncultured Planctomycetia bacterium | reverse complement strand
GACGCTCGCCCGGCACGGATTCGCTCCGCGCGTCCCTGCCGGGCTCGCTTGGCGACAAACGGCGCGGGCTGATGTTCCGCCTCCGCCTCGCCTTCGTCGAGGCTTCGGCGGACGCGCCGAAACCGTATTCAGGTTGCCGCAGCATGGGCCGACCGTCCCTGTCACGCGGATCCGGGCGATCCCGCCTCGCGCGCCGTTTCGTGTGTCTCCTCGCCGCGCTCGGCGGGTATGCCGCCTCCGGCGCG
>CAYUME010000976.1:0-1726 GCA_964445475.1 uncultured Planctomycetia bacterium | reverse complement strand
TCATCACCGCGGACGACATGAACTGGAGCGCCGTGGGCGCCTTCGGCTGTGCCGTCCCGGGGACCACGCCGCATATCGACCGGCTCGCCGCCGAGGGCCTCCGCTTCGAGCGCGCCCATGTCACCATCGCCGTCTGCCAGCCCAGCCGCGGCGCCCTGATGACGGGGCGATACCCGCACCGGAGCGGCGGCGAAGGCTTCTTTCATCTCCGGCTCCCCGGCGTCCCCACCCTGCCGGACCTCCTCCGCCAGGGCGGCTACCGCGTTGGCATCCTCGGCAAGGTCGGGCACTCCACGCCCTACGGCGATTTCCGGTGGGACATGGCCCACGACCAGCCGGAGCTGGGCGCGGGGCGGAACCCGGAGGTCTACGCCCGCTACGCGAAGGCCTTCGTCGAGGAGGCGCGGAAGGAGAAGCGCCCCTTCTTCCTGATGGCCAACTCCCACGATCCGCACCGGCCCTTCTTCGGCAACGACAATGCCGCCTGGTATCAGCCGGGCCAGAACCCCCAGGCCGTCCGGCCCTCCCGCGTCTTCTCCCCCGGTGAGGTCGTGGTTCCCGGCTTTCTGCCCGACCTCCCCGACGTGCGCCTGGAGATCTCCGAGTACTACGCTTCCGTCCGCCGGTGTGACGACACCGTGGGCGCGCTCCTGGCGGCGCTGCGCGAGGCCGGCGCCGAGGGCGACACCCTCGTGGCCTTCCTCTCCGACAACGGCATGTCCTTCCCGTTCGCCAAGACCAACTGCTACCTCCACAGCACCCGGACGCCCTGGATCGTCCGCTGGCCGGGCCGGGTCGCCCCCGGCGGCGTCGACCGCGACCACTTCGTCTCCGGGATCGACTGGATGCCGACCGCCCTGGAGGCGGCGGGCCTCCCGATCCCGGCGGGGGTGGACGGCGCCTCGTTCCTTCCCCTCCTTCGCGGCGAGCCGCAGGCCGGCCGCGAATCGGTCTTCACGCAGTTTCACCAGACGTCGGGACGGAACCTCTATCCCATGCGCTGCGTCCAGACGCGGCGGTTCGGCTACATCTACAACGCCTGGGCGGACGGCCGGGCCGTTTTCAAGAACGAGTCCCAGGCCGGGCGGACCATGAAGGCGATGCAGGCGGCGGCGGGCTCGGATGTCGCGCTGGCCGCCCGCGTCGCGCTCTTCCTGAATCGCGTCCCGGAGGAGCTCTACGATTTCGGAAAGGACCCCGACGCCCTGCGGAACCTGGCCGGGGATCCGGCGCACCGGGAGACGCTCGAGGCCATGCGCCGCGAGCTGGAAACCTGGATGGAAAAGACCGGGGACCCGGCCCTCGAGGCCTTCCGGAAGCGGGACGACCCGGATGCGCGGGCGGCGCTCCTGAAGGCGCTGGAGGCGACGCAGGGCGGGAAGGCCGCCGGCGGGGGCGTCGGGAAGCGGAAGGCGGGCGGCAAGGCGAAGGGCGGGACGCCGGACGAGGGGAAGGGCGAGGACTAGGTTCGCCGGGCCGTTACGGCCCGGCCGGGAGAGACCCGATGAGCACGAGGTCGACGCGTGTCCTGCGGGTGCGGTGGGCCGGTGCCGCGATTCTGTCCGTCCTCGCGGGCTTCGCGTTGCCGGCGACCGCACCCGCCGCGGATCGGCCCAACGTCCTGCTCATCTGTATCGACGACCTGGGCTGCTCCCTCGGCTGCTACGGCCACCCGCAGGTCCGCTCTCCCCGCATCGACGCCCTTGCCGAGCGCGGCCTCCGCCTC
>CAYUME010000975.1:0-1982 GCA_964445475.1 uncultured Planctomycetia bacterium | reverse complement strand
TGGTCACCAACATCTCCGTCCGCCTGCACCGGGATGCGCCGGACGAGTTCCTGCGGACGGTCGCCCGGGTGCTGACGCGCGGTTTCGGCCGGCCCGACGTGTACGCCGACGAGCCCGTCATCGAGGGCCTGGTCCGAAGCGGGATCGCGCTCGAGGACGCGCGGGACTACGCCCCGTTGGGGTGCGTCGAGATCATGATCCCGGGGCGAACCGGCCACCGCACCATGTGCCTGGGGCTGAACCTGCCCAAAGTCCTTGAACTCGTTCTGAACGAGGGGCGCTGCCGGGTGACCGGGGACAGGGTAGGGGACGACGTGCCGTCGGCGTACGCCGATTTCGCCGCGTTGACGACGGCCTATCGGGACCGCATCCGGCGGGTGGTTGACGCGAGCGTGGACGTCATCCGGGAAGACGAGCGGCTCGAGGCATCGGTCAACCCCCGGCCGTGGCTGACGGTTCTGTCCCGGGGCGGCATTGAGGCCGCCCGGGACCTGACGGCCGGTCAGCCCGCCTACGATCCGGTGGGGGTCACGCTGGACGGGATTGCGGATGTCGTCAACTCCCTCGTGGCCCTGCGGCACCTGGTCTACGGCCCGCAGGCGACGTTGACACTGACGGGATTGCGGGCGGTTCTCGACGCCGATTGGCAGGGGCACGAGGCGCTGCGGCGCTTCGTGCTCGAGCAGCTTCCCCGATTCGGGACCGACGATCCCGAGGCCAACGCCGTCGCCCGGGAAGAGGCCGCGCACTTTGCCTCCTGCTTTGTCGGCAGGGAGACCTTCTTCGGCGGCCCGTTCTGGCCGATGATCTTCGGGGTATCCACCTCCATGCTTGCGGGTGCGAGCCCGAAGACCGGTGCGGACCCCGGCGGGCGGCGCTCCGGGGATGCCCTGGCGCAGTCGCTGCAGCCGGCGGCGGCCGGGCGCCGCGGCGGTCCGACCGAGATCCTCAACTCCTGCGCGGCCATCGACTTCCGGGATTTTCCCGGGGGGCTCAGCAATGTGCAGGACTTCGACCCGGTCCTGTTCGAGGGCGCCGCCGGGGTCGACCGGCTGGTCGCGCTCATTCGGTCCTTCTTCGGGGCCGGGGGTATGGAGCTTTCCCTGAACCTGCTCTCCGAGGAGCAGCTTCTCGACGCGCAGGCTCGTCCCGAGGCATACCCCTTCCTGATGGTCCGCCTGTTCGGGCTCAGCGCCCGGTTCGTGCAGCTCAGTCCCCGGCTGCAGGCGAGCGTCATCGAGCGTATCCGGGCGGCTCGGGGGTAGGCTTCAGCCGTCGAGGAGGGTTTCCTTCAGGCGACGGACCATGTTTCGGCCCAGGGCCACGCACAGGTCCAGGTCGGCAGCCTTCGGCGAACAGCAGGCCTCCACCACCGGGTCCACCAGGTCCCAAGTCCCGCTCTCCGCGAAGGCCGACAGCGTCTTCACTCCGCCGCCGCTCCACCCGTAGGTGCCGAACAGACCCAGCGTGCGGTTCTGCAGCTTCTTGCGATCCAGCAGGCGGATGAACTCGTCCATGGGGGGGAACAGTCCCATGTCGTAGGTCGGGCTGCCGAGGATGAGGCCCTTGAAGCGCCAGGCGTCGCGGATGAGGTAGGACAGGTGGGTGGTCGCTACCGAGTGGATGCGTACCCGGGACAGATCCTCCTCGCTGAGTCCCCGGGACACGGCTTCCATCATCCTCTCGGTATTGCCGTACATCGACCCGTAGACCAGGACGATGCCCTCTTCGCCGCAATGTCGGCTCCAGCGGTCGTACAGCTCGACGATATGGCCCGGATTGCTGCGCCAGACCGGGCCGTGCGTCGGCGCGATCACGGCGATGTCCACACCCGCCAGCTTGGCGATGGCCTTCTGTACCATGGAAGCGTACTTGCCGACGATGTTGGAGAAATAGCGCAGGATTTCGTCCTCGAAGTAGGGGACGTCCACCTCGTCGTCGAAAACGCCGCCGGTGAGGGCGCCGAACCCTCCGAAGGCATC
>CAYUME010000974.1:0-1984 GCA_964445475.1 uncultured Planctomycetia bacterium | reverse complement strand
GGACGGCGGCGCCTCCTGGAAGCGGCTCGCGAAGGAGGGGCCGGAGCACTTCGGCGCGTACCTCCACCCGAAGCGCCCGGGCTGGGTCTACATGACGCTCTGCGAGGGCGCGCCGGGCGCGGCGCTCTGGCTCAGCCGCGACGACGGCGCGACCTGGGCGCCGATGAAAGGGCTCCCCTTCGCCAACGCCCAGCGGGTCGCGTTCGAGCCCGCCGACCCGAACGTGATCTATGTGACGACGTTCGGCGGGAGCGTCTGGAAGGGGCCGGCCGCGGAGTGATTCCTCTTTACGGAAGAATGGAAGCGGCGTTGGTAATACGCGGTCCACCTGAAGCCTCCCCGCTCAGGAGACTCGCGCAGGACTTGGACGTTCCGCAGGGGCCTGCTGGCGCTCGCCCTGGCGGCCGCCCCCGCCGCCCGCGCCCAGGTCCTCGACGACATGAACGAGGTCCGCTACGCGGCCCCCGTGGACGACAAGAAGGCGCCCCGCGGCAAGGCGGAGCTCGTCGACGGAAAGGACGGCAAGGCCGTCCAGTTCGCCTTTGACGACAAGTGCTCGGGCGCCTTCTTCATGCGGCGGGTCAAGGCCGATGCCGCCTGGGACGCGGCGGCGGGCTTCTCCTTCTGGGTCAAGGGCGACGGCTCCGACCACCTCGGCGGCATCGAGATCGTCCATGCCGACTATTTCTCGAAGCGCTACGGCGTCGCCTTCTCCATCCAGGGCACGGAGTGGCGGAAGGTCGTCGTCCCCTGGCGCGACGTGATCCCCGAGACCGCCGTCGCGCCGTTCCTGGGCGTTGGCGCGATGAAGCCCTCCGGCTTCGGCAACTTCTGGTTCGGCAAGTGGTGGTACTGGCGCGACTACGCCGCGCACGGCTACGCGGTCGACCAGGTCGCCCTCGAGGCAAAGATCGACCTCCCGCCCGATCCCCCGCCGCCCGCCGGCGCGCCCCTCGCAAAGACGGCCGCCAAGCTCAAGGCCGGCCAGCCCGTCACGATCGTCACGATGGGCGACTCCCTCACCGACTTCAACCACTGGGCCAACAAGGAGGTGAACTGGCCGACCCTGCTCGCGAAGCGGATCGAGCAGGAGACGAAGTCGAAGGTCACGCTCGTCAACCCCGCGATCGGAGGGACGGAGCTCAAGCAGAGCCTCATCCTCATGCCGCGCTGGGCGGAGTCGGCGAAGCCGGACCTCGTGACGGTCTGCTTCGGCTTCAACGACTGGTCGAGCGGGATGCGGGGACCGCACTTCCAGGAGACGCTCGCCTTCGCGGTCGACCGGATCCGGCGGATGACGGGAACGGAAGTCCTTCTGATCACAACCTGCCCGGCGATGGAGCGCTGGGACACGATGGCCGAGCTCGCCCAGGCCGCGCGGGACGTCGCGAAGGCGAAGAACGCCGGGCTCGCCGACACGGACAAGGCCTTCCATGCCGCCGGCGACGCCGATCCGGCGGCCCGGGAAAAGCTCTACTGCCGGGACAAGACCCACCTCGGGCCGGAGGGGCACAAGACGGTCGCGGAGGCGGTGTACGAAGCGATCCGGAAGTAGCTGCCGATTTCCGCCAAGTGGCAGAGGGTGGCCATGGACAATCCTCGATCGATCGATCGGCGGCACGTGATGGCGGTGGCCGGGCTGTCTTTCGTGCTCCTGGCAATCTGCGGCGGGGCCATCGCGGATGAGGAGGAGCCCGCCTCACTGGACCTGACCCTTCGGAGCCGGACGAAAGCCGCGGCCGGCCAGGACGACTGGCGGATCGTCGAGCGGCAGACCACCTTGGGAGACCGCTGGGAGGCGCCGAAGACCGCGGCCGTCGTCTGCGACATGTGGGACCGGCACTGGTGCGCGGGGGCGACGGCGCGCGTCGCCGAGATGGCGCCGCGGATGAACGACCTCCTCGTCGCGCTCCGCCGCCGCGGGGCCCTGATCATCCACTGCCCCAGCGACACGATGGGCTATTACGCCGACCATCCCGGCCGG
>CAYUME010000973.1:0-1985 GCA_964445475.1 uncultured Planctomycetia bacterium | reverse complement strand
TGCCGTACGCGAAGTCGGCTCGGGTCACGGTCGCGAACCGGGGCGCGGCGAAGGTGGCGGTCCGGCTGAAGGCGGAGACCGGGGACTGGGCGTGGGACGACCGGTCGATGCATTTCCACTCCACGTGGCGGCAGCAACGGCTCATTCCGACACGGCCCTTCTCCGACTTCAACTACGTCACCGTGACCGGCCAGGGCGTCTACCTGGGCGACACGCTGGCCCTCTTCAACCCCGCGAAGAACTGGTGGGGCGAGGGGGACGAGAAGATCCGGGTGGACGGCGAGGCGTTCCCCTCCCATTTCGGCACGGGGAGCGAGGACTACTACGGCTATGCCTGGGGCCACCCCGCGCCCTTCCAGGGCCCGTTCTGCAGCCAGCCGGTCGCGCGCCCGGGCAACCTCGGCCACACGACCAACACCCGCGCACGCAGCCTCGACGCGATCCCGTTCACGAAATCCCTGCAGTACGACATGGAGATCTGGCACTGGGCGGACTGCAAGGTGGATTACGCCGCCGCGACGTACTGGTACGCCGCGCCGGGCGCGACGTCCAACCGGAAGCCCGAGCCGGAGGAGGCCGCCGCCGCGATCCGGGAGAGGGCCGGTCCGATCAAGCTCAAGGGTGCCGTGGAATGCGAGACGATGAGGGTCCTGGCCCGGTCCGAGGGATCGAAGGCGTCGACGCAGGCGAGCTACCCGTTCGCCGACGGGGCGTGGAGCGGGGACGCCCAGCTGTTCGTCCAGTCGACGAAGCCGGGCGACTTTATCGAGCTGCTGCTGAGCGGACCGGTCGAGCTGGGCGTCTTCGAGCCGAAGGACGGCCGGATCGTGATTCACGCGGAGGTGGTCGACGCCAACCCGGCCTCCAAGGGGCCGCGGTATTATTTCGGGCTGGATGCGGTGACCCTGACGGCACCCTGAGGGGAGGCCTGCGGTCGGGGTGTCCGGGGCGGGGGGGGGCAATCCGGGAGGCGTCGGCGTCTCTTTCGCGCCGGGCGGGGCGGGGGGCCTTTGGCTCGTCTCGCCCGCTCAGAGGATGCGCGCCCCCAGCGCCGAGGCGAGGAGGTCGGCCGCGAGCGCCGCGGTCGCGTTGCGCCGGTCGAGGGCGGGGTTCACTTCGACTACGTCGCAGCTCGCCAGGGAGCCGGTGTCGGCGATCAGCTCCCTGAGGAGGTAGGCCTCGCGCGCCGTGAGCCCCCCCGGGACCGGGGTTCCCACCCCCGGCGCGACGGCCGGGTCGACCGCGTCGATGTCGAAGGACAAGTGAAAGCCGTCGGTGCCGTCGGTGACGATCGCCAAGGCCTCGCGCGCGCAGGCGGGCGTCCCCCGCTCGTCAAGGTCGCGCATCGTGAAGACGCGGAGGCCGGTGTCCCGGATGTACCGGCGCTCGCCCGCGTCGAGGTCGCTCACGCCGAAGAGCACCGTGCGGGCGGGGTCGACCATCGGGCACACGCCGGCGAGGTCGGTGAGCATCCGGAGGCCGCGGCCGGTCACCACCGCGACCGGCATCCCGTGGATGTTTCCGCTCGGGCTCGTCCCGGGCGTGTTGCAGTCGCCGTGGGCGTCGACCCAGAGGAGCCCGAATTTCCGCTTCGTGCGCCGGGCATGCCGGGCGATGCCGGCGAGGGTGCCGATCGCGACCGAGTGGTCGCCGCCCAGGACCAGCGGCAACCGTCCCCGGTCGAGGGCCCGGGCGACTGCGCGCATCACCTCGCGGCAGGCGGCCGCCACGGGGGGGGCGAAGGGGAGCCGCGTGCCGCGCCGGACGCCGTCGCCGCGGCGACCGGGCGCGGCGACGCTCGCGTGGGGCACCGCGAAGTTGCCGAGGTCGTGCACCTCGAGCCCGAGCGCGGCGAGCTTCTCGACGAGCCCGGCGACGCGGATCGCCGAGGGACCCATGTCGACCCCGCGCAGGTGCGTGCCGAGGTCCATCGGCACGCCCATCAGGGCGATCGGCCGGCGGGAGGCCGGCGGGGAGACCCGTTT
>CAYUME010000972.1:0-1987 GCA_964445475.1 uncultured Planctomycetia bacterium | reverse complement strand
ACGAGCGCGAGGGCCAGGCTGCACCCGAACAGCCCGGCAGCGCCGAGCGGGACCAGCCCCAGCTCGATCTTCCGGCCGGAGATCCGCCCCGCCAGCCAGCTCCCCGATCCGATCCCCACCGCGATGGCCACATACGGCAGCGTCTGCCCCGTCTCCCCCAGCCGCAGCACGTTGTTCGCGTGCAGGATGCTCGTCTGCTGCAGCAGCAGCGCCAGGGACCAGAAGCAGACGACGCCGACGAGGGTCAGGCGGAGCGGCCGGTCCTCCCGCAGGATCGCGCCGTACCGGGTCAGGCCCGCCACGGGACTGCAGGAGAGGGGGCGGGACGGGTCGGCCGGCGGGAGGCGCGGGACGAGGAGGGTGGCCAGCAGGCCGACGACGGCGAGGCCCGCCAGGCAGGCGGCGGTGGAGGTGAAGGCTTCGGAGCCCGCCGCCCGGCCGCCGAAGAAGACCCAGAGGAAGGGCGTGGCCACCATGCCGAGGATGATGGCGAGGAAGGTGAGCATCTCGACGGCGCCGTTGCCGCGCGAGAGGTCCGTGTCGTCGAGGAGCTCGGGGAGGATCCCGTACTTGGCGGGGCTGTAGAGGGCGCTCTGGAGGGCTATGAGGAAGAAGAGGCTCAGGAGGAGGCCGATGCTGCCGAGGGCGAAGCCGGCGAGGGCGAGGGACATGACGGCGACCTCGAGGCCCTTCGTCCAGAGCAGCACGCGGCGCTTGCTGAACCGGTCGGAGGCGGCCCCGGCGGGCAGGGAGAAGAGGGCGAGGGGGAGCATGAAGAGGACCCCGGTGACGGCCAGGAGGCGCTCGCGCGTCCATCCCCCCGCCCCCGCCCCCCCCGGGATCGCCTGGAGGAGGATGAGCATCCGGAAGGCGTTGTCGTTGAAGGAGCCGGTGAACTGGCTGACGAGAAACCCGGCGAAGCCGAGACGGCGGGCGGAGGCCGGGAGGGGATGGGGCATCGGATTCATTATAAGTGGCGATGGATCTCCTGGGAAGACAAGCAAACGCCGTGCCACGACGGAGGGGCGCGTTTCGCGTGGAGCGTACGGCGTGCCGTGTCGCCGGCTCCACGCTCCACGCTTCACGCTCTACGCTCCACGCTCTCCCCCGTCTTTCCGTAGTCCTTCAAGAGGTCGAGATCGACCCGTGCCTGGACCGTCCGGTGGTCCAGCCCCAGCCGACGCGCGGCTTCCTGCCAGGTCCCGGCCTGGGCATAGACGAGCGTGCAGTATCGGCGGAGGATCTCGTCGGCGGTGAAGGTCCCCGCGGCGGCGCCGCGGGCGAGGGCTTCGCGGGGGTCGGCGGGCACGGGGGCGGCGGGGCAGTAGGACTTCCGGATCAGGACGTTGCTGACGCACTGCTCGAGCTCCCGGACGTTGCCCGGCCACGCATAGTCCCGCCCCAAGTGCGCTTCGATCCAGGCTTCGACCTCGGCGGCCACCGCCTCGGCCTCGTCGCCCACGAGGCGGCGGGCGATGAAGCGGAGGATGTTCCGCAGATCGCCCGGGTCGTCGGCGAGCTGCTCGCGGAGGGAGGGGGTGACGAGGAGGTCGGCGCAGAGGCGGTAGTAGAAGTCCTCGCGGACGCGCCCTTCGCGCATGGCGCGGGCGAGGTCCCGGTTGGTGGCGGCGACAATCTTGCCCTGGAAGCGGCGGGGCGCCGTGTCTCCGATCCGCTGGAACGCCCGCGTTTCGAGGACGCGGAGGAGCTTGACCTGGATGGCGGGATCGACGTCGCCGATCTCGTCGAGGAAGACCGTGCCGAGGGGGCGGCAGACCTCGAGCCAGCCGGCGCGGTCGGCGACGGCGCCGGTGAAAGCGCCCTTGCGGTGACCGAAGAGCTCGGACTCGATGAGGGTGGGGGAGAGGGCGGAGAGGTTGAGGGGGTGGTAGGAGCCGGCGAAGTCGTCGGAGAAGACCCCGGCCCTCGGGTCGAAGGGGATGTAGCGGGAGGATCCGATGGCGCGGGCGACGAGCTCCTTGCCGGT
>CAYUME010000971.1:0-1996 GCA_964445475.1 uncultured Planctomycetia bacterium | reverse complement strand
CCTTCGCCCCGGTCCACCGCGCATGGCGGTCGTCGATGTACTCGAAGACCGACGGTTTCTTCGGGGTCCGCGAGCCGGGCTCGACGAGCTTCGCGATCTTGACGAAACCCTCGTTGGGCCACCGTGCAGGCGTCAGGGGGACGCCGTCGGCGTAGAGCTCCAGGGTGGGGATCGTCTCGCCCGCCACCCCGAAGCCGCGGTCGCGGAGCGCGCCGTAGTTCGCGATGCCTTGCGCCTTGAGGTCGCATCGGACGACCTTTCCGCGCGACTCTGCCGGCAGGCGGGCGAGGATCCCGGCGTCCGTCACCGGCGCGAAGCCGGAGATCCGGACGCCGCCGCGGAAGACGGCCGTCCCCTTCCGGTCCGCGCGGTAGACGACGGGCGCCTGCTCCGTGCCGGAATCCGCGGCGGTGAGGACGAGCGTCTCCCGGATCGCGTAGTCGCCGGCCTTGAAGCGGACGGCGACGGGGCCGCGCAGGCCCTTGGCTTTCAGATCGCGGACGGCGTCACGCGCCCGGGCGGGCGTGGCGAACGGCTCGGCCGCCGTCCCGGGATTCGCGTCCTTGCCGTCCGGCGACACCCAGAGCTCCGCGGCGTACGTGCCGATCCGCGGGACGCGGACGCGCGAGTCGGCCGGGTCCCGCGGGGGGAGCCCCTTCGCGACGCGATCGATCTCCCGGAGGACGTCCGCCGCCTCCCAGCGGTGGAGCGGGGGATAGTCGGCGGCCGCTTGGATCTTGACGTACTCCGCGCGCGCCGCGGCCGGGTTCCCTTCCGCCGCGTGGCTCTGCGCCAGGCGCAGGTGCGCGTAGGAGCGGAGGAGGGGGGAGGCGTCCGGCGACGCCAGGATCTTCACGTATTCCGCGCGGGCTTTCGCCGGGCTTCCCGCCGCCCAGGCCGCGGACGCCTCCTGGAGCGACTCGAGAAGCCGGTCTTTCCGGTCCTCCGCCCGGACCGCGGCCGAGACGCCGTAGACGTCCATCCGCCGGCGGAAAGCCGCCTTCACCTCGTCCGGCGCGAGCGCGCGGCGGTGGAGCGTCACCTCGTCGACCCCCCCCGAGTAATTCTGCCACCCGCTGCCGACGGTGAGCTCGCCCGAGAGCGAGAAATCGCCGTCGAAGCCCGCCGGGAAGGCGGCCCGGGCGTCCGACCGGCCGTTGACGTAGCCGGTCGCGAGCCGCTTCTCGCGGTCCACGACGACGGCGACGTGCATCCACTCGCCCGTGCGGAGGCGGGCGGGGGTGGATCCTCCCGCGGCCACGATCTTTCCCCCCGCGTCCTTGTAGCAGAAGTACCACAGCAGGGCGCCGGGTCCCGAGAGGTCGACGATCAGGTTGGCGTCCGGGTATTGGCCGTACGAGAACAGCCGGCGCTGGTTCTGCTTCGACTCGATGGTCAGCCGGACGGGGCTCACCCACGCCATGAAGGTCCAGCTCGACCGGCCAATGCGCTTGTCGGGGGGGAGGGTCGCCTTGACGACCGAGGCCGGCTCGCCGGACAGCAGGGCCGCGCTCCCGTCCCCCGCCTTGATCCACGACGCGCCGGACGCGCCATCCAGCCCGTTGCCGGATCCGTCCTTCACGGCGGTGCCGCTCCCCTCGTCGAACGCCCAGCGGAGGAGCAGGTCGACGTCCCCGGGCGGGGAGGCCGCCGCGGCGAGGCCGAGCAGGAGGGGGGCGACGTGCATGGTGGCGGGCTCCGACAGGAGGGCTGAATGACGCTCAGACTACATGACGCGGCGGGGACGGTCTATGTCGGATTGCGGCGGAAACAGAGGGGCGTCCGCGGAGGGGCCGGCCGGTACGGGAAGGCCGGCGGCCGGGGGACGTGACGGCAGGCCGGCCCCCCGCGTGAGCGAACAGGGCCGTGCATCGTGGGGGTTCCCTGTCTTCCGGGACAGCTCGCGAGGCAGGGAACCAACCCCTTCCATCCGGGGCAAGGCGCCGGGTGGTTCGTGTCGTTTCAAGGTGCTATCGGAGGGAGGAGGGTGGGTCTG
>CAYUME010000970.1:0-1996 GCA_964445475.1 uncultured Planctomycetia bacterium | reverse complement strand
GCTGTGGAAGAGGGTCGTGTGGCCGCCCGAGACGACGAGGCTGACGCAGGGGTCCTCCAGGTCCGGGCATCCCATGCGGCAGGCGTAGAGGTGGGCGGCGAGGTGGTTCACGCCGACGAGGGGCTTGCCGTGGGCGAGCGCGAAGGCCTTGGCGGCGGAGAGGCCGACGAGGAGGGCGCCGACCAGGCCGGGCGTGTGGGTGACCGCCACCGCCCCGATCTCCGCCGGGGCCGCCTCCGCCTGCCGCAGCGCCTCGTCGATCACCGGCACGATCGTCTCGACATGCGCCCGGCAGGCGAGCTCCGGGACGACCCCGCCGAACGCGCGGTGGAGGTCGATCTGCGAGCGCACGACGGAGGACCTCACCGTGCGGCCGTCCGCGACGACCGCCGCGGAGGTCTCGTCGCAGCTGCTCTCGACGCCCAGGACCAGGACGCTCATGGGGCGATCCGGAAGGGACGCGGATGCGACGCTACTTGCCCCCGCCCGCCTCTGCCGGCTTTTCCGGCGCCGACGGGGTCTTGTCCTCCGGTCCGGCGAGCTGCTTGCGGAGCTCTTCGACGGCCCGGGCGAGCTGCTTGTCGGCCGGCGCGACCGCCGGGGGCGGTTCCGGAACCGGTTCGCCGTCCCGCCGTCCGAAGACCTCCCGCTCTTCCGCGGGCGTCATCGGCACCTCGATGTCCGGCTCCAGCCCGAAGTCCTTCCGTCCCGGTTCGCGGTTGATGTTCACGTCGTTCGGCGTGAAGTAGTGCGCCGTCGTGATCTTGACGCCCCCGCTCTCGGCGTGGCCGGGGACGAGGTCCTTCAGCTGGATGACGGTCTGCACGGTGGCCTTCCCGTAGGTCCGCTCGCCGACGAGGAGGCCGAGGTGGTGGTCCTTGATGGCGCCGGCGACGACCTCGGATGCGCTGGCGCTGGCCTCGTTGACGAGGAGGACGAGGGGGAGGCGGGGGAGGGTGCCCGCGTGCTTTCCCCGGTAGATCTTGTGGTCGTCCGGCTTGCGGCCGCGGGTGAAGACGATCACGCCGTCGTCGACGAAGAGGTCGGCCAGCTCCACGGCCTCGTCGAGCAGCCCGCCCGGGTTGAAGCGGAGGTCCACGACGAGCGCGCGGAGTCCCTGGTCCTGGAGCTTCCGGACGGCCTCGTGGAACGTGGAGGCCGTGCCCTCCTGGAAGGCGGTCAGGCGGAGGTATCCGATCTTCGCCTCCGGATCGACGAGGCGGGCGCCCTTGACGCTCTCGACGTGGATGACGCCCCGGACGATGCGGATGTCGACGGGGTCGCCGGCGGGCCGCCCCTTCTCGACGTGCTGGACGGTCAGGGTGACGGGCGTCCCCTTCTTGCCGCGGATCCGGGCGACCGCCTTCTCGAGGGTGATCCCCTCGGCCGATTCGCCGTCGATCTTCAGGACGATGTCGCCCGCGCGCACGCCGGCCTTGGCGGCGGGGGAGTCCTCGATGGGGGAGATGACGTTCAGCCAGCCGTCGCGGAGGTCGATCTCGATCCCGACGCCGGTGAACTCCCCCTTGGTGTCGACCATGAACTCCTGGAAGTCCTTCGGGTTGAAGTAGGCGCAGTAGCCGTCGAGCGCGTCCATCATGCCGTGCAGGGCGCCGTCGAGGACCCGGGAGGACTCGACGGGATTGACGTAGCGGTCCTGGACGAGCTGGTGGACGACGCGGAGGCGTGCCAGGGAGCTCTCGAAGTCGTCGCCCCCGGCGGCGGCCGTCCGGAAGTTCTGGACGGCGATGAGGCAGGCGAGGGCGATGGGGAGGATCCAGCCGCCGTAGAGCTTCAGCTGTTCCGACATGGAGGGAGTCCTCTAAAAAAATACTCAGGGGACCGCCGGCGGCGGCCCCCTGAGTATTTTCAGTGGGCAGGGTGGGAATTGAACCCACTACAACTGCATTTTCAGTGCAGCACTCTACCGGTGAGTTACCCGCCCTTGTGCGACGACCCGACATTCTAGCGAGGCCGACTTCCAAGTCAATGAGAA
>CAYUME010000969.1:0-1997 GCA_964445475.1 uncultured Planctomycetia bacterium | reverse complement strand
TCCTCCGCCGAGTCGGCCGCGACGAAGACGCCGTGGTTCTGCAGGAAGAGGAGGATCGGTCCGGGCGCCAACTGGCGGGCGCTCATCAGGTCCGCGACACGGCGGCTCAGCACGTACCCGGGATCGACGTAGGGCAGCCAGAGGGCGCGGTCTCCGAAGGCCTTCCGCACGCGGGACTCCGCGTCCCGGGCGCAGACGAGCCCGACGACGCGCCCCGGGTGGAGGTGCACGACAAAGGCGCGGTCGAGCCGGTCGTGCAGCATCGTCTCGACCGACGGCCGCTGGCCCCGGCCCGGTTCGCGCCGCGCGGCCATCAGGTCGGCCGCAATCTCCGCCTCGCGCCGGAAGGGCTCCTCGCTGTGCGGCGCCTCGAGCGAGGCGCGGACCTTCGCGCGGTCGAGGGCGACGAAGTCCACCGGCCGCATCGAGGCCAGCGACGTCCCGCTCCCCTTGATCCAGATCGTCTCCGCCGTCTTGGCCGACGTGTTTCCGCCCCCGGCGACGACGCACGCGGGATTGCGGCCGTATTCGTTGGAGAGCGAGGCAACCTCCTCGAGAAGCCGGGTGACGTCCATGGCGGATGCGTCCCTCCTGATCGCTCTAGCGGCGCGACCCCAGATTCGACCCGGGCAGGCCGCCGTGTACCCGGGGTCGGGCTAGCTCCCGACGACGCTGCGGATCGCGCGGGAGCCGAGGGCGGCGAGGCGGTCGAGTTCGGCGCGTCCGGGCTTCGATCGCGTGTCCACGCCGGTTTCCCCGCGGGACCGGAGCCACTGGTGGGCGGCGAGGATGCAGGCCCCGCGGGAGAAGAGCCGGCGGGCCGACGGGGGGAGGGGCTCCCCTCCCGCGCAGCGGATCGCGACCGGCTCGTCCACCGGGCTGTTGTGCTCCGTCCCCGCCACCTGGAAGAAGCCGCGCGCATCGAGGGCGTCCACGTACCGCTGGAGCGTGGCGGGGCGGTTCCGCGTCGGGATGTACTCGACGGCCCGGACGCCCCACGCGTCGAGGCGGTCGGCCAGCGCCTCCGGGCTCTCCTCGAACTCGCAGACGGGACTCGCCCCGTCGGCCAGGATGGGATAGACGGAGATCCCGTCCATGGCGGCGATGAGACGGAAGGCGGTGTCGAGGTCGACATAGCGCTCCTCGACGTGGGCCGGTCGCCCGACTTTCATCAGGTGCTTCCGCACGACGTCCTGCAGGGCCTTGTCCCGGACTGCCACGGGGGCGGCCGCGGCCGCGTCGATCTCCGAGGCGGCCGTGTCGCCGAGGACGGCAAGCCACCGGGCGCGGCGGCCATCCGCGGGGCCCTCGTCGAGGGCGCCGGCGACCGCCTGGGCGAGGTATCGCTCCTGCAGGACGACGGCGTCGAGGGGCACGTTCCGTCGACGGGCCACGCCGGCCGACACGCGATGCGCGTCGAGGTCGAGAGGGACGCCGCGGGCGGCGGCGTGCGCCGAGGTCTTCGCGAGGATCTCGGACGCCCGTTCGTTGTCCAACCGCGCGATCCCGGCGTAGAGGGAGAGCGCCTCCGACGTCGGCTCGATGCGCCCCAGGCCCTTTCCGCAGATGTAGATCTTGCCGGGATTCTGGGGGTCGTTGACGCGGGTGCCGGCGCGCGCCAGCGCCGCGTCGAAGACGATGACCTCGAGGCCGATGAGCGGGAAGACGCGGTGCGCCAGGCAGGCCGCGGCGAAGGCGGGGTAGACGCCGGTGCCGTAGTAGTTGCTGATGCCGAGGACGCGGACGCCCTCCGCCGCCGCGCGGCTCGCGGCGGCGTCCGCGTCGGTCAGCGAGGAGAAATTGGGGGGGAGATGGATGTGGGCGTTCGTCTCGAACTCGCCGGGGGCGGACGGCGCGTCGCCCAGGTCGAGGCCGGCCAGGCTGGCGTGCAGGTCGAAGGGGCTCATCGGGTCATCCGTTGAACTGGCCGTGGCATTTCTTGTATTTCTTTCCACTGCCGCACGGGCAGGGGTCGTTCCGGCCGACCTTCGGCACCG
>CAYUME010000968.1:0-1997 GCA_964445475.1 uncultured Planctomycetia bacterium | reverse complement strand
TCGGCCCAGGCCGTCGAGGTGGCCTGGACGCCGCATGCGGAGACGGACATCCTCGGCTACCACGTCGAGCGGGCCGCCGTGGAGGTCGCGACGGACGACCAGCTGCGCCGCCTGAAGTCGAAGGTCGCCCCGCTCGACCCGCCCTCGGTCGGCGCCGTCCTGCGCATCGGCGCGTTCGCGCGCCTCACGCGCGAGCCGCTGAAGGTCCCGCCGTTCGCGGACGCCGTCGACCTGGCGAAGTTCGTCCCGCCCGCGGGCGAGCCGCTGTTCGAGCGGACGTTCCACAAGGACGACCGGGACGCGGGCGGGAAGCCGTACCCCTTCGCCGTCTTCGCCTACCGCGTCCGCGCGATGAACCAACTGGGCGTCGAGGGCGGCCCGTCGCACGCCGTCCTGACGATCCCCTCGATCCCGCAGCGGGTCTTTGCGAAGGAGGACGGCGCGGCCTGCCGGCTGAAGTGGGACGCGAGCCCGGAGAAGGGGCTGAAGGGCTACCGGGTCTACCGGATGGACGGGCGATGGGACAAGGACCCGATGACGCGGCTCACGCCGGAGCCGGTCACGGAATGCGCCTTCGCGGACGAGGGCGCCGGCAAGAAGACGCGGCGCTACTACGTCGTGGCCGTCGACGCGATCGGCCAGGAGGGGCACCCGTCGTCCCCGGTCTGGTACGACCGCGAATGGAAGAAGTACTACGAGCCGTTCGTGGGGGAGTGGCACCAGTGACGCGAGCCATGCGGGGATTCGCTCCGCTCATCCCCGCATGGCTCGCTTTGCAACAAACGGCGCGGCATGCAGCCGCCGCGCCGTTTGTTGCAAATCCCCCCTTCCGCGATCGTTGCGGTTTTCTCCCGGCGACATTATGATGTGTCCCTGCGCTCCCCCGCGTCCCGCAGTCGACAGCCCCCTCCATTCCAGGAGACCGCCATGCGCCGCCTGGCCCTCCCGTCCGTGCTGGCCGCCCTGCTGCTCGCCTGCTCGTCCGGCGCCCAGCCTCCGTCGGCGGACGCCCAGGCCCCCGCCACCCCGTCCCAGGAGACCCCCGCCCAGCGCGACGCCCGCCTGCAGTGGTGGCGCGAGGCCCGCTTCGGGATGTTCGTCCACTGGGGCCTCTACTCCGGCCTCGCCGGCACCTGGGAGGGCAAGCCCGTCGGCACCAAGGGCGGCATGGAGTGGATCCAGCAGCGCGTGAAGGCCGACACCGACACCTACGCCAAGGCCGCCATCCCCCGCTTCCAGCCGACGAAGGACTTCGCCCGCGAGTGGGCCCGTCTCGCGAAGGAGGCCGGCTGCCGCTACCTCGTCTTCACCACCAAGCACCACGACGGTTTCGCCCTCCACGACTCGAAGATCAGCGACTACGACGCCGGCTCGGTCCTCCACCGCGACCTCGTCCGGGAGATCGTCGACGCCGCCCGCGCCGAGGGCCTCCGCGTCGGCTTCTACCACTCCGTCATCGACTGGCACCACGACCAGTACGCCTACGCCAAGTCCAAGCAGCTCCCGCACCCCCTCAAGGGGAAGCCCTACCCCAACGGCGAGCGCGACCATGCGAAGTACGTCGACTACCTCCACGCCGAGGTGGACGAGCTCGTCTCGAACTACGGTCCCGTGGACGTGCTGTGGTGGGACTACAGCGCCCAGGACTTCCAGGGCGACGAGGCCTGGCGGGCGACCGACCTGATGCGCCTCGTCCGCGCGAAACAGCCGGCGATCGTCATGAACAACCGCCTCTTCCGCATCAAGGAGGCCGGCTGGACCGGCATGGGCACCGCCTCCGTCGCCGGCTCCCTCGACCCGAAGTACGGCGACTTCATCACCCCCGAGCAGCACATCCCCGCCACCGGCATGCCCGGCATCGACTGGGAGACGTGCATGACGCTGAACACGACGTGGGGTTACAGCGACCACGACCACGCCTGGAAGTCCGACGAGACGCTCATCCGCAACCTCGTCGACATCGCCAGCAAGGGCGGCAACTACCTCCTCAACATCGG
>CAYUME010000967.1:0-1999 GCA_964445475.1 uncultured Planctomycetia bacterium | reverse complement strand
TCCCGATCGGCCTCCCGGTCGCGCTTGACCTCGACCTTGCCTCCCTCGCCGTCCCGAACCCCTTCCCGCACGCGTTTCACCTCGATCTTGGGGCCCAGGCCCTCCCGGTCGACTTCGCGGACGCGCTTCACCTCGACCCGGCGCCCTTCGCCCATCCGCTCTTCGCCCCGTCCATCCCCCTCCCGGACGCCGCGCAGATCGACCGGTCGCCTTTCCAGCCGGCGGTCTCCCTCGAGAGCCGGCCGTCGAGAGCGCCCCGGCTCCGCGCGGTCGCCGGTCGGCGTCTCGTTCCCCCGGGCGCTGTCGCGCAGCTCGTCCCCGCTCAGTATCCCGTCGCGGTTCCGGTCGAGTCTCAGGAAAGACGCCTCCAGCTCGGCCAGCGAGACGACACCGTCGCCGTTGAGATCGAACACGGACGTCTCGTCTCCCCGTCCGGGGGACGGACGACCGGCTTCGCCGCGCGGCGCGGGGGCCTTGCGCCCCTCCTCCGCCGCCGCCGGCCACGCGACGATCAGGGCTCCCATCGCGATCGCGAGTCTGCGAATCATGGTCGTCTCCTCCCACGTGTTTAGTCGGGATCCTTCTTCGTTTTCGACTTGTCCGGCATCGCCTCGGACAGGGTGACCGCCTGGAGGACCAGCGCGGGGTCCGAACGCCGGCCGGTCTCCCGCTCGGGCGCACGACGAGACGACTCCTCCCCGGCCGCCGGGCGCCTCGCATCCCGGCGGGTGACGGCGCTTTCCGGATCGACCGTCATGCGCAGGGTCAGGGTCTGGCCGTCTCGGCCGGCCGCATAGCGCAGCTCATAGACGGCCTGTTGTGGGTCCGGGGCGGTCCCGCGGAGGGACAGATCCGTCACCGGGGGCGCGCTGCCGTCGCTCAGGACGGCCTCCAGCCGGGCGGTCGCCCCGGCGACGCCGGCATAGAGGCGGAGCACCCGCGGCTCGACATCCGCCGGGGCGGAGACCAGGAATCCGTTGGCGGCCCCCGTGAGCTGCAGGCCGGCGCCCGTGCCCGACCCGCGCGCGACCGGGAACCCGTCGGCCCAGCCGACGCGCGCCGACGAGGAGACATAGCCGCCGATCCGGGCGGCGTCGACGACGCTCAGGTTGCCCAACGCCCGGGCCTCCTTCTTGCGGACGATCCGGACGGTCTCGTCCCAATGCCAGTGGACCCAATCGGCCGACCCCTCGGCGGTCAGATTGGCCTCCGCCGGGGCGGGAAGGACCTCGAGGACCAGGGCCGGCCGGTTCGCATGCAGGGGCATGACGGCAAGGGGAGCCCCTTCGGCCGCCACGGCGTACTGCCCCCCGGCGACATCGACGGCGGCGTGGTCGGCGCGGCGGACCAGGCGCACGCGCCCCTCCAGGACCTCGAGACGCGTCGAGGCCTTCTCGGCCACGAGCGAGAATCGGGTACCCAGGACCTCCACATCCGCCCACGGGGTCTCGATCGCGAAGGGGCGCCCCGGCACCTGCCGGGCGACGTCCGCGCGAAGGATCCCGGCGGGCAGCCGGATGCGATATCCGCCCCTGAGGTCCGCGCCGTCGGCGAGCTCGAGCATCGCGGGTCCTTCCAGATCCAGTCTCGTGCCGTCCTCGAACCGGACGCCGGTCGTCGACCTGCCGGGGACACGGATCGTTTCGCCGGTTCTCACGGCGGCTTCCGGCTCGGCTTGCCGCTGTTCGTCGTTCGAAACGACGAGCACCCCCCGGCCGGGTGACACGAACCAGGCCACCTCGCGAGGACGGGAGACGGTCATGGCCGTCGTCGCGGGGGTCCCGGCCGGCTCCTCCCGCGTCCCGGACGCTGCGGACGTTTTGCGCTCCGGCGGCTCACGGACCGGAACCTCCGGAAGACTCGCGACAACAGGACCTGGAACCCGGACGGGAGGAGGCGTCGTGTCCGCCCGCGTCATCGGGGCGTCGGGCGCCGGCGCGGGCGGCACAAGGGGGTCTGCGGCCCCCTCGGACGCAACCAGGTTCGGGTCGATCTCATA
>CAYUME010000966.1:0-2001 GCA_964445475.1 uncultured Planctomycetia bacterium | reverse complement strand
GAAGAACAGAATGCAGCGTTGGTGGCGGCCTTCGAGAATCTCCGGCAGCGCAATGAACAGTTGCAGCGGGAAAACGCGATGCTTCGGGGCGACACTGCAGTGCGCGACGCCTATATCAAGAGGCTCGAAACCGAAGTTGAGCAGAAGTTGCGGGAGCGCAAGGGGGTGGCGGGGATGGCGGCGATGGGAGTAAAGATGCAAAACGTCCTTCACGGTGATCCCGATCTTCCCCCTTCAGGTGTCGAGGAACTCTGGGTCATCGAGCGCTCAGATCCGAAAGCTCAGGTCCGTCCCGGCGACGATGATCCTGGCACCGGTGCCCTGATGGCTCGGCAGCAGGGACAGAAGGACATCCCCCTCCCCCTCCGGCACACCGACGTCAAGGCCCGCGTCAGCGCCTGGATCGCCTCGGTCGACGTGACCCAGCGATTCCACAACCCCTTCGACGGCAAGATCGAGGCCGTCTACGTCTTCCCCCTCCCGACGAATGCCGCCGTCAGCGAGTTCGTGATGACGATCGGCGACCGGCACATCCGCGGGATCATCCGCGAGCGCGAGGAGGCCCGGAAGATCTACGAAGAGGCTAGGAGCCAGGGCTACGTCGCGTCGCTCCTCTCTCAGGAGCGCCCCAACATCTTCACCCAGTCCGTCGCCAACATCGAGCCGGGCAAGTCCATCGACGTGAGCATCCGATACTTCAATACGCTGGCCTACGTCGACGGCGCGTTCGAGTTCGTCTTCCCGATGGTCGTGGGCCCGCGCTTCAATCCCCCAGGCACCGCGCAGGGGATTGGCGCCGTCGCCCGCGGCGACCAGGGCGCCTCCCGCCAGGCGGCGGAGGTTCAGTACCTCAAGCCCGGCGAGCGGAGCGGCCACGACATCGCGCTCTCCGTCGAGATCGACGCCGGCGTCGCGATCGAGGAGGTCGCCTGTGCCAGCCACGTCATCCAGAAGGAGTCGGTCGCGCCGGAGAAGGTGAAGGTGACCCTGGGCCAGAACGACCGGATCCCGAACAAGGACTTCGTCCTCCGCTACCAGGTCGCCGGGGCGTCGGTCAAGTCCTCGCTCCTGGCGAACCGAGACAAGCGCGGCGGGTTCTTTTCCCTGATGCTCGTCCCCCCGGCGGACCTCGCCGCGGTCCGGCGCCGGCCGGTGGAATTCGTCTTCGTCCTGGACTGCTCGGGCAGCATGCAGGGCGCGCCGCTCGCCAAGGCGAAGGGCGCGATGGATCGCGCCTTGAAGCGCCTCGAGCCCGACGACACCTTCCAGATCGTCCGGTTCTCGAACAGCGCCTCGGCCCTCGGCCCGGCCCCCCTCCCTGCGACGCCCGCGAACGTCCGGCGCGGGCTCGACCACCTGGACTCCCTCCGAAGCGAGGGCGGCACGATGATGATCGAGGGCATCCGCGCCGCGCTCGACTTCCCCCGCGACCCCGGGCGCCTCCGCGTCGTCTCCTTTATGACCGACGGCTACATCGGCAACGAGACGGAAATCTTCGCCGAGGTCCGGAAGCGCCTCGGGGACGCCCGCCTCTTCTCGTTCGGCGTCGGCAGCTCGGTCAACCGGTACCTCCTCGAGGGGCTCGCCCGGATCGGCCGGGGTGCGGTCGCCTTCGTGGGGCTCGACGGTGCCGCCGGCGCGGAGGTCGACCGCTTCTACGAGCGGATCCGCCGCCCGTACCTCTCCGACATCGCGATCGACTGGGGCGGCGTGGAGGTCTCCGACGTCTACCCGCATCGCATCCCCGATCTCGTCGTCGGCCGCCCCGTTCTTGTCACCGGCCGTTTCGCGGGAGCGGAGCCGCCCCCCGCGGTCCGGATCCGGGGGAAGTCCGGCGGCGAGGAGATCGCATTCATCGTCCCCCGGCAGCCCGACGGGGCGGCGGCGGCGCACCCCGCCCTCCCCCTCGTCTGGGCGAGGTCGAAGATCGCCGAGCTCTCCGACTTCGCGGTCGTCGATCCCGAGGCCGAGTACGCGGGGCAGGCCCGACAGACCGCCCTC
>CAYUME010000965.1:1716-2001 GCA_964445475.1 uncultured Planctomycetia bacterium | reverse complement strand
AACAGCTCGCCCCAGGTCTCGTGGATCTCGGCCCCCATGCTGCGGGCGAAGGCGCGCTGGTATCCGGCCGCGTCGCTCCGGAGCGGCTCTGCCAGCGGCGTGAGCGAGATCCGCCCGTCCGCCTCTCGCCTGAAAACACCGACGCTGGCCAGGGCACGCAACAGACGATGAAGTCCGTCGCCATTCGAGCGCGTCCGCTCCGCCAGATCCGCGACGCTGCGCGGTCCGTCGGCGAGGAGGTCCGCCAATCCGAGCTCCGCCGCGACGGCAATCCCTTGGGCAATC
>CAYUME010000965.1:0-1706 GCA_964445475.1 uncultured Planctomycetia bacterium | reverse complement strand
CCCACCCGCGGCCCGCCTAGCCATGCGCAACACCCCCCGCGCCCATGAACCTGCGCATTTACCGCCGGGGGGGGGGGCGCGCTCATGTCCGACCTCCGAAATGGATGTTGCCGCCACGTACCTACGTGAAGAAGAGATGCAAATGGCTCTGCGAGGAATCTCCTCGAATTCATTAATATACCATACTTCTCCTGTATGAATAGTAGGATATACTAGACGAAAAATCAAGTGTTATTTGTGTTCATTATCTTTGGGGCCTACTAGCCGGGACCGGATCTGGGAGGCTTCTCTGAGGCAGGACGGTTTCGCACAAACGACATCGAGACCTGCTCGAATCGCAGGATCACCTTCCCGATCTGGACCCGGGCGCCTGACCGCAACTCGACGGGGCCCCGCACCGGATGGCCGTCGACCCGCGTCCCATTCCGGCTTCCCAGGTCGACGAGCACGGCCCGGTAGGTGGTGGGGTCGAACTCGAGTTGGGCATGGTGACGGGAGACGTCGGCGTCCGGAAGATAGACCTGGACGTCCGGGTGCCGCCCGATGAGGTTTCTCACGTCGAGCGGGATGCGGCGACCCGCACCCGTCCCCAGTTCCACGACCAGCCGGCCATAGAGCAGGGCGGGGGGGACGAGACGGCGCGGGCCTGGAAACGCCGGCCGGGGATCGGCGCTCGTCCGGGTCGGGTCGACGGAGCGCGTGGAGATCCGGTCCGCGAAGGTCCTCTGCCGAAGCGCGTCAAGCGCGTCCGTCGTGGTCGCCTCCGCGTCGACCAGGATCGTCTCCAGCCGCGGGGGCAGCCGGCGCTCGAGGGCGTATTGCGCCGCCTGGGCGTCCAGGGCGAGCCGGACGATCTCGGCGTCGACGAGCCCCGCCTTCACCGCCCGCTCGCCCAGCGCCTGGTCCTCCACCCGGAGCTCCTCGTATTGCTGCTCGAGCAGGATGCCCCGGACCTGGACGGGCGAAAGGAGGCCGCGCTTGAGGCAGCGCATGGCGAGGTCGAGCGAGCCGTCGTCGTGCAGCGCATCGAGGGGCGCCTCGAGCAGCCGCAGCACCTGGTCGGTCCGAAGGTGCCCGCGCAGGACGGCGATCCGGGCGAAGCGGGGCGGCAGCGAGGGGATCGGCATAAGCGGATGGATCCGGCGTCACGGCGGGCGTTGGCGCCCCCGTCGCCCTACCATCCTAGCTCATCCCGGCCGCCCGGAAAAGAATATTTGATGTCACTTGTGCAGTGTGCTGTCAGCATTACGGCTCCGGGGTCCCTTCGTACGCGCGTGGTATGGGGTCCCCGACGGGTTTCGCAGGCCTCCCCGTTCTCTCGCACGTGTCGTCATCGTGCGCGTACGCGGGCTCCTGCTCGGCCGTCCGGTCTTGATCGCTCCCTCCCGATCCCTCAATCCGATTCAAATACCCCACCGGCACCAGCCAGGCCTTCCCGCCGGCGTCTTTGACCGCCATCCGCCACGCCCCGCGCCGGGGCGGGCGATCGGCGGTCACGGTCCCGCCGACACGGCCGGACGGATCGGTGCAGCGCAGGGGCGTCCCCGGCCGGATGCCCGCGAGGCGCGCGTGCGCATCGAGGACGCGGCGGGGGAGGGGGCGGCGCGCCCACCGGACGCGCGGCCGCGGGCGTCGCACCAGCACGGTCCCGGACCCCAGCGCCCGCATCCGCGGCGACCTGCTCAGTCTGGACATGGCGGCCGCCG
>CAYUME010000964.1:0-2001 GCA_964445475.1 uncultured Planctomycetia bacterium | reverse complement strand
TTCCGCTCTTCGAGCGGGATGGCATCCGGGTCGAGCGGGTCGACATTCCCGACGGCCCCGTCGCCCGCTGGCGTCTCTTCCGGCAGGCCGGTGCGTTCGACGCGGTCTTCTACCAGAAGCGCCTGATCCCCGGATGGCAGTTCAGGATCCTCCGGAGACACGCCCGGAGGCTGCTCTATGATTTCGACGACCCGATGCCGTACCGGAGAGACGGCGCGGAGGTGACGTTGTCGGCGACGCGCGCGGGGCGCTTTCGCGCGACGCTTGCGATGGCGGACGCGGTGATCGCCAATCACGCGGGCACGGCGGAGCTGGCCGGCGCGTACGGGGCGCGCGACGTGCGCGTCATTCCCACGCCGGTGGAGCTGTCCCGCTGGGCCCCGAAGACGACCTGGACGGCGGCCGGTCGACCCGTCTTCGGGTGGATCGGCACGAAATCGAATCTGCCCCTGCTCCGGCTGGTCGCGGGCGCGCTTCAGGGGCGGCGCCTCCGGATCGTGGCCGACGCGACGATCGAGTTGCCGGGCGTGGAGGTCGAGTTCGAGCCGTGGCGCGCGGACCGGGAGCCCGAGCAGGTGCGCGCCTTCGATGTCGGCCTGGCCCCCCTGGCGGACGACGCCTGGAACCGATGGAAGATGCCCTACAAGATCCTCAACTGCTTTGCCGCGGGCGTCCCCGTCGTCGCCTCCCGGGTCGGCGCGGTGGAAACGGTGGTGCGGGACCGCGAGAACGGCCTTTTGGCCGGGTCTTGGGCGGAGGCGGTCGGCCTGCTGGAACGGGACGCGGCCCTTCGCGAGCGCCTGGGCCTGGAGGGGCGGCGGACCGCCGAGGCCCTGTACGGGATCGAGCGCTGCTACGACCGGCTGAAGCGGGCGCTTACTGCGGGCGAACCGACCCCTTCACGCGGCTGAGCTTCCGGTCGTCCACCCGGTACCAGCCGATGCGCAGCACGAGATCGTCCTCCGTGAAGACGTCCAGGTTCCCGTCCCGGGGATCCCGGTTCACCGCCACCGACGCGTGATTGTCCAGCCACCCGCTTTCCCTGCACATGGCGTCTCCCGGCTTCATCGTCCCGACGAGGAGCCCGTCGGCCGTGAAGTGGAGACAAATCGTGTGACAGGCGGCCGGGACGGGCTTACTATCCCAGCATGATGTCCCTTGACCTTCACGGCGCGATCCGGCGGGTCCTGGAAGGCGACCGCGACGCCTACGCCGCGATCGTCGAGTCGCACCAGGACATGCTGCTCGCCTTCGCCGGCTACCGGCTTCCCGACCGCGATCTGGCCGACGAGGCCGTCCAGCAGACCTTCATCCGCGCCTACGAGCAGCTGCGGGACTTCCGTCCGGACGGCGATTTCGGCACCTGGCTCCGGACCATCTGCCGCTTCGTGATCCTCGCGGAGGTCAAGCGGCGGCAGCGGCAGCAGCACAATCTCGAGTCCGCGCGGAGCCGCCTCCAGCGCGTCCTGATCGACGAGGCGTTCCGTCGCGAAGGGCAGGACGAGCCCCTGCGACGCCTGGCCGAGTGCATGAAGCGGCTGCCGCAAGACCAGCGGACGCTTCTCGACCGTCGCTATCGAGAGAATGCGTCCGTCAACGAGCTGGCCCTTCGCTACGGCCGGACCGTGACGTGGGTGACGACCGTCCTGTTCCGGGTGCGCGGGCTGCTGCGGAAATGCATGGAGCGCGGGGCGGGATCCCCCGCGTGAAGACGTCATGGACGAGCCCCGTTTCCGTGAATTGATCGAGCGGCACCTCGAGGGCCACCTCTCCGAGGCCGAGCTCGAGGAGCTGGCCGCGGCCCTGGAGAAGGATCCGGGCCTCCGGCGGCGCGCCGCCGAGGAGGCCGCCCTCTCGACCGTCCTCGACGGTTTAGGAGACCTCGTCGTCTTCGAGGTTTCCTGGTCCCTCAACCAGCTCTCCTGGTTCGAGAACCTGGGCGGCGGGCTGTTCGGTTCGGAGCACATCCTCACCGGCCTGTTCGTCGGTCCGAAGACCATC
>CAYUME010000963.1:0-2009 GCA_964445475.1 uncultured Planctomycetia bacterium | reverse complement strand
GGTCGCCGCCTACTACTTCCCCGGCTACCACCCGCACCCGCGGAACGACGCGCGGCTCGGGAAGGGCTGGACGGAGTGGGAGCTCGTCAAGGCCGCCAAGCCGCGGTTCGAGGGGCACGTCCAGCCCAAGGTCCCCGCGTGGGGCTACGAGGACGAGTCCACCCCCGCCGCCTTCGGGAAGAAGATCGACGCCGCGGCGGCCCACGGCGTCGACGTCCTCCTCTTCGACTGGTACTGGCACGAGAAGGACGGCCCCTTCATCGAGCGCGGGCTCGAGGAGGGCTTCCTCAAGGCGCCCGGCCGCGCGAAGGTGAAGTTCGCCCTCATGTGGGCCAACCACGACTGGGTCGACCTCTTCCCCGCCAAGGCCGGCGTCCCCCACAAGCTTCTCTACCCCGGCCCCGTCTCCCGCGCGACGTTCGACCAGGCGACCGACCACGTGATCAAGGCGTACTTCTCCCAGCCGAACCACTGGACGATCGACGGCAAGCCGTACTTCTCGATCTACGAGACGATGACGCTCGTCAAGGGGCTGGGCGGCGTGGAGCAGACGAAGGAGGCGCTTGACGGCTTCCGCGCCCGCGCGAAGGCCGCCGGTTTCCCCGGCATCCACCTCAACGCCGTTGCGTGGGGCCTCCAGCCCGTCGCCGGCGTCAACGACCCGAACGAGCTGGCCGCGCGGCTCGGCGTCGACAGCGTCACCTCCTACTGCTGGATCCACCACAACGGCCCGCCGGGCTTCCCCGCCGCATCGTACGAGACGTGGACGGAGCAGGCGTCGCAGCAGTGGGCGGCGCAGAAGGCGAAGTGGAAGGTCCCGTACCACCCGAACGTCAGCATGGGGTGGGACTCGAGCCCGCGGACGACGCAGACGGACGCGTTCAAGAACATCGGCTACCCCTTCACGGGGGTCGGCGTCGGCAACTCGCCGGCGGCGTTCAAGTCCGCCCTCGCGCGCTGCAAGGCCTTCCTCGACCAGGACCCCGCCGGCCCGCGCATCCTCACGATCAACGCGTGGAACGAGTGGACCGAGGGGAGCTATCTCGAGCCGGACACGGTCAACGGGATGGGATACCTGAAGGCGATCAAGGACGTGTTCGGCGGCCGGTAAGAGGGGGACGTCCGGGCGGAGGCGGGCGAGGGGGGACCCTTGTGGTCCCCCGGATGTTTGTCGGAGTCGCGCGTCCTCTCGTTCCTGCGAGATCGAGAAGCGGGAGCTGCGATGAAGCGTGAACAACCTCCGGGCGGGGACAAGCCCCGCCCCTCGATTCTCCCTGCGTCACCGATCGAGGGGCGGGTCTCCCGACCCGCCAAGGTCCGGTCTTTCCTGGATCGCCCCATGACGGCCTGCCCGTCTGCTTCCGTCCTTGGCCTGCTCGCGGCCTTTGCCGCTCTGTCGCTTCCCGCCACCGGGGAGGACGCCGCGCCCCGCCGCACGCTCACCTTCGCGACCTATAACGTGCTGGCCGAGGAGAACCCGACGGCCGCGCGGGTCCCGTCGCTCCTGGCGATCCTGCGCGACGCGGACGCCGATGTCATCGCCCTCCAAGAGGCCTCGGCCTGGCTCATCAGGGACCTCATGAAACAGGAGTGGGTGCAGAAAGGCTATCAGGCGAGGACGCCCGAGGGCGGCCCGGTCAACCCGGGCGGGCAGTTCCTCCTGAGCCGGCTCCCGTTCCGCGAGGTGGGATTCAAGGTCCTGCCCGGCCCGCAGCGCCGCACGGTCCTGACGGCGATGCTCGACGCGGGCGGCCGCCGGCTGGCCGTGGCGACGACCCACATGGAATCCCGTCTCGAGGACGGACCCGTCCGCGCGAAGCAGCTCGGCGCGATCTTCCCGCTGCTCCGCGACGCCGACGACGCCGTCCTGCTCGGGGACCTCAACTTCGGCGACGGCGAGGAACCGGACACGTCGCACCTGGACAAGGCGTTCGTCGATCTCTGGCTGACGCTTCACCCCGGCAAGCCGGGGTTCACGTGGGACATCGAGGCGAGCGACATGGCGAAGA
>CAYUME010000962.1:0-2009 GCA_964445475.1 uncultured Planctomycetia bacterium | reverse complement strand
GTAAAGGAGGTAGCCGGCGGCGGCGAGGAGGGCGACGGCGGCGCCCGTGATCGCCCCCCACCGCCCGCGACGGCTCCGGCGCACCGGCGCCTTCGCCGCCACCGTCCCGTCGCCCAGGAACTGCTGCAGGTCGTCCGCCAGCTCGCCGGCCGAGGGGTACCGGTCCTCCTTCGCCTTGGCCATCGCCTTGAGGATGATCCGCTCCATCGGTTCGGGGATCTCGGCGTTGAGCGTCCGCGGCGGCACGGGATCCTCGTGGCAGGCCTTCATCACGACGTCCATCGCCGACTCGCCCTCGAAGGGCGGCTTGTGGCAGAGCACGGCGTACATCGTGGCGCCGAGCGAGTAGACGTCGCTGCGCGCGTCGACCTGGCTGACGCGTCCCTGGGCCTGCTCCGGCGGCATGTAGGCGGGCGTCCCCATCACCGCGCCGGAGACGGAGAGTGAGCTCTCCGTCTGGAGCGACTTGGCCAGCCCGAAGTCCATCACGTAGGGCCAGCGGTCGCTGGTCAGCATCACGTTGGCGGGCTTCAGGTCGCGGTGGATGACGCCGGCCTTGTGGGCGGCCTCGACGCCGCGGGCGACCTTGACGAAGAGGTCGACCGTCTCGCGCAGCGGGAGCTGGACGGAGGCCAGCGACTGGCCGTCGATGAACTCCATCGCCAGGTAGTTTCGGGGCTGCTGGCCGGCGTCGCGCGCGGGGGCCTCGCCGACCTCGTAGATGGGTGCGATGTTGGGATGCCGCAGACGCGCCGCCAGCTTCGCCTCGCGCTGGAACCGCGCGATGTCCTCGTCCTCGGCGGCGAGGAGGAACTTGATCGCCACCCAGCGCGTCAGCTTCCGGTCCCACGCCTTCCAGACCGCGCCCATGCCGCCGCGGCCGATCTGCCTGACGAGGACGTACTGGTTGAGCTGGCGGGCGGGGTCGGCGTCGAAGGGGCGGGCCTCGGCGGGGAGGTCGTCCAGACGGGAGGTCGAGCCGTGCCCGCGGCGGACGGATCCGCCGCCGCTGCCGGGGCACCCCTCGTGCCGCTCGCCCACGAAGATCTGTCCGCAGTCGGGGCACTGCCGCGTGGTGGCCTCCAGGCCGCCGCCGTCCCCCGCCGGTGCGCTTTCGGGATCCGCCATGGTGGCCGATTATAGAGGCACGGCGCCGATCGGGCAATCGTTTGGAACAGTCCTCTGTTGACGGCCGGTCGGCCGTTTATGTATAGATGATGCGGCTGCATTGCGGAGGCCGGGTCCGCCGGGTGCGGACCCGACGGGAAGGGAGGCGCGCGGATGAGGATTCTCGCGGCGGGCGCGCTGGCGGTCGCCCTGGCCGGGGCGGCGTCGGCGCAAGACCAGCAGATGGGCGCCCGCACCAAGGCCATGGGCGGCAGCTACACCGCTTTCGAGGACGACCCCGTCTCCGTCTGGCTCAACCCCGCCGGCATCGCCACCCAGCCCGACCAGATCTCCGTCGTCTACCAGACGACCACCGCCTACCCGGTCCGGAAGGAGCGGGGGCCCGGCGACACCATCGTCTACTCCGTCGAGCCGGAGCGGCCCCTGCGCGACCCGGCCATCATCCCCGCCTACCTCGGCTTTGTCTTCCAGCTCGGGACGCCGGAGTCGCCGATGGCGCTCGGGATCTGTCACGCCGAGCCGTACCTGCTCCATTACGCAATGGACCTCGTCACGGATCCCGATCAGACGGAGTTCGACCCCCAGAACGAGATGCGGCAGTCGATGTCCCGCATCCGCACGGCCTTCGCGAAGGACTTCCGGTTCGCCCCGCCGGGGGAGGCGGGCTTCCTGACCCACCTCTCCGCGGGAGTCGGCGCCGACATCGGCTACGAGCGCTGGGAGTTCAAGGCTGAGGACGGCTCCTACGAGAGCGACACCAACGGGCACGTTAACAACGCTGTGTACCACAACTATCTCCAGGTCGCGCGGCACGAGATGCTCTACCGGCTCGGCATGGACTACGCGGCCATGCGGGCGGCGGGATTCGGCCTGGTCGTGGC
>CAYUME010000961.1:0-2011 GCA_964445475.1 uncultured Planctomycetia bacterium | reverse complement strand
GAACCAGCCTTCGGACTCGCGATCACAGGCGGCGACCATTGCCCGGAGCTTGGGCAGGTCGGGCGTCTTGGGCCCCGGGGAGGTATCGATGCCTATTCTTGCAGCGATGGATGCGGTGATACGATTCACCGACCTCCCGTTCGGGGTCTTGAGCCCCAGGGCGCTCACATCCGCCAGCACCCCGTCCTCCAGTGCGTTCGAGTCCGTGTACGAATAGATCACGTCTTCGGGTTTGAAGACCATGATCCGTCTCCTGAACAGGGCGCGGCCTATTCCGCGCTCCGCTTCCCGATCTCGTCGGAGATCGGGGCCCGGAACGCGTCAGTCGTCCTCCTCCTCGAAGTAGCCGGGATCCTCGACGACCTCGCCGGTGGCAACGCAGTCGTCGAGGTACTCCGCGGCCTCCTGGATGAACTCCGACGCGGGCTTCCCGCAGGTCGGGCAGTCGACGGTCCCGTCCGTCCCCGAATGCACGCAGTGCATGTTGGGGCCCGGTTGCGGGAGCCAGCCGAACGCCGAGGCCAACCCCGGGTAGTCCAGGTCCGCCTGGACCAGCCTTGTGCTCTTCTCATCGCGGGGATCCCATTCGTATTGGCCTTCCTCGGCCTCGGGATTCTTCACCCGGCAGATGACGTAGCAGCACGGGGCGTAGTCGGGGGCCCGGTCGACGGCGATCATGACAGGCATGGCGCCCTCTCCGAAATCAGGCGCGGCCTATTCCGGCGCCCGGCGGCGAGCCCGGTGGGGATCGCGGTCGGACGTCGGTCTTTTCATACGCAGGTCCGGTAACAATCTCCTGAATGCGGGTGACACTTCTTGCGGCTCCCGCCATCGCGGGAGCCGGGGGAAAAGTCAGTGCTTTTTCAAGTGCACGTGTACCGGTCCCCGCCGGAAACACCCCTCGTCACAGACGCGACAGTGTCCGCTTCTGTGCTCCCAGGTCTTCGGGCACTTGTAGCGGCCGTGCAGGAGCCAGTCGTCGAACAGGTCCTGGCCGCCATCGATGCCGAAATACATGGTCGACCATTCGTCGGACATGAGCCCGTCGACCTCCTCCGCGGTGTTCGAGGGGTCCAGGCTGGCCATGATCCGCGCGTTGCGGAGCGTCACGAGACGCTCGCGGATCGGATCGCGAAGCAATGGCGAGCGCCAGGCCCTCGTGGGCACCCAGAAGAGAGTCGAGGGGAATGCCCGGATGATCGACTCGATCCGGGAGACGTCGGCGGGGGTCGCAAGCGCTTCCCCCGCCGCGGCGAATCGGATCCGGTCGGTGGGATGCTTCCGTCTTCGGAGGAGCTCCCCGAATCGCTCGGGCGTCAGCTCCTCCCACTCCGATCGCAGCCGCCGCTCGTACGCCGCGCGGTCGGCTGGCTTCTGCCATGCGTCGAACTTCCTCATGTAGCAGAAGCGACGACAGAACGAGGTCGCGTACGGACACACCGCGTGTGATCGGTCGATCGCGTAGAGACCGATTTCCTCGATGTACCGCAGGCGGGACCTCCTTTCCTGGAACGGGCGCGGCCAAGTCCGCGCGCCGTGAGGAGGCCTAGTGGCCCCTCACCGGGACGGCGAGCGGATCGCCGGCCGGGTGAGGGGTCGCGCACGAAGGGATGGGAAACGGCCTACTCGCCGTCGGGCTCCGCCGACTCGGCGGGCCCGGAGACGACGAGGTGGTTCTCGAAGAAGTCGTGGACCTCGTCGAGCGCATCGCGCATCTCGGGGACGACCTCGCGGTCGAGGAACATCCGGATGCGCGTGAAGTTGCCGTCCTTGTCCTTGCGGTTCTCGCAGATCGAGAGATACGGCACGCCCGTCCGTCCCTCGTAAACGTCGAGGAATATGAGCTTGCCGTTCGTTCGCAGGGTCCGGGAGAAGAGCGGTCGTGGACGGTTGCTGTTTTCCATGGGGTTCTCCGCGTCTATGGGGGGACGTCTGCGCGCCCCTCGCGAAACCTTCCCGGAAGGGGGAGGGCTTTGCGAGATGCGCAGGCGAAGATCGGGATCGGGATGGC
>CAYUME010000960.1:0-2014 GCA_964445475.1 uncultured Planctomycetia bacterium | reverse complement strand
CAGCGCATCAAGATGCCAACCCCGTCGGTCCTGACGCCGGATGGATGAGCCGCGGGGCGGGCGCGCCGGCGGGCTGACGCCCCAAGGCGAAGTACAGCCCCCCCGCCGCGCCCAGGCCGCTCCCCGGCTCGTCACGGGGGGCCGGCTCGGGTGCCGGTCCCGCCGCCGCGCGACCCTCCGCCAGCGGGGCCAGCAGCGTCTTCAGCTTCAGGACCGCCGTGTGCATCCGCGACTTGACGGTGCCGACGGGGATGCCCATCGCCACGCTGATCTCCGCGTACTTGAGCCCCTGCAGCTCGCTCAGGATCACCACCTCGCGCAGCTCCTCGGGCAGGCGGTCGATGGCCTGGCGGACCTGCACGGAGACCTCGTCGCTGGCCAGGAGGTCGTCCGGACGGCGGGCCCCGGAGGCGACCCACTCCTCGCGGCGTTCCCCCTCCGCGTCCCGGCTGTCGAGCGAGGCCGGCCGGCGGTGGGCGGCGCGCTCGCGGATCACGTCGATCCAGAGGTTCCGCGCGATGTGGTAGAGGAAGGTGGTGAAGCGCGCGCGGGGGACGTAGCCCCGGGCGTGGGAGACGACGCGGAGAAAGACCTCCTGCGCCCAGTCCTCCGCCAGCTGGCGGTCATGGGCGTGGTGGTAGAAGAAGCTGACGAGGCCCCGGTGGTGGCGCTGGACGAGCTCCTCGAACGCCTCCGCCGCGCCCTGCTGGAAGGCGGCCATCAGCTCGGCATCGGTCCTGGCCGTGGGCATACGCGCCGTTGCCAATAGGAACGAAGGACGGGGGCTCCGGTTCGGAAAACCGGGCCTCCCGCGCGCCGCCGGGAGAAGCCCTGTTACTTAACGTAACACGTCGCCACGCCGCACGAGGAGGCCGACTTGCCCGCAACTCCTTGCCGGGATGTAACTTATCGCACGGCCGGGGATTTGGCACGTTTTTTGCACTGTCTTTTGCGCCCCCATCGGGGTCTGTTGCCGTTTGTCGGTTTTGCACAAACCCGTTTCTGTCCGCCTGCGGCTCGATTGCGTTCGGTCCGGCTCGCGCCCCCGTCGTCTCGCTTCGCCGATCGCCGTGCGTTCGTCACCGGTGTCTCCGTCGCGGCTTTTGACGGGCGGTCGCGCGATGCCGGGCGGCCCGGCGCGGCCCCTTGCGCGCAGGCCGCGCTCCCCGCGGGGCTCTCCGGGACGCGCGCGGTCGCATTCCCGCCGTCGACCCGGCAGGCGCGGCGCCCGGGAGGCGCGTCGTCCCGCGGAGGCCATCGAGCAGCTCCTCCGCCCGCTCCCCCCGCGCCTCGAAGGCGAGCCGCCGCCGCGACGGGCCTGTCAGCGCGAACGCGCCGGTCAGGACGCTCTCCGCCAGGTCCGGCGGCACGCGCTCGCCCCACTCCACGACGACCGCACCCTCCCGCAGGGCGTCGCCGAGCCCGAGGTCCATCACCTCCGCGGGGGAGAGCCGGTGGCAGTCCAGGTGATGGATGCGCAGGCGTCCGGCGTAGACGTTCATCAGGACGAAGGTCGGGCTGGTGACGACGCTCAGGTCGGGCACGCCCGCGCCCCGCGCGACGCCGCGCGTGAAGCAGGTCTTGCCGGCGCCGTACGGGCCGGTCAGCAGGACGAGGTCGCCGGGGCGCAGGAGGGCGCCCAGGCGCGCGCCGGCCCGCTCCGTGGCGGCGGGGCTGTTCGACGATTCCACGTGGGGGCTTCGCTCGCTCATGGGCCCTTGAAATCCCTTGGCGACTTCCCTGGGCGCACCTGGCGCCCTGGCGGTTCTCGCATGATCACAGGGGATGCGCGTATCCCGCCCCGTCGATCCGCCGGCGCCGGCCGCGGTCGACGAGCCACGCCCCGCGCCCGCGACGGACGCGCCCGATCACCGCCGCGCGGACGCCGGCGATCGTCATCCCGGTCACGTCCCGGGCGCGGCGCGGCCGCGTCGTGAAGAGCAGCTCGTAGTCCTCGCCGTCGGCGAGCGCGTGCGCGAGGGGGGACCGCCCGTCGCGCCGGGCCAGCGCGCGG
>CAYUME010000959.1:0-2022 GCA_964445475.1 uncultured Planctomycetia bacterium | reverse complement strand
AGGTCGACGGTCACGTCCGTCCAGCCGTCGGGGGCGGTCGCCTTCCCGACGGTCTTGCGGAGGAGCTCGCGCATGTCGGCGCGGACGACGAGGTCCCAGTCGCCGTTCGGGTGGTGGCCGACGGCGAGCCGGAGGACCGTCTTCTTCCCGGCGGGGATCTCCGCCTTGCGGCTGAGGACGCAGGGTGTGTCCTTGTCGAGGGGGTGGGTGACGAGGACGTTCTTGCGGCCGTGCTCCTCGGCGCGGAGGCCGGGGTCCATGTCGGTGCCGCAGTGGGCGATCGCCCAGCCGGGGGCGAACTTGTCGACGGCCTTTTTCACGGAATCGGGGGAGCCGGAGGCGGTGATCTGGGCCATCTCGGCCTCGGTGAACCGGCTCTCCGCGATCGGACCGGGGGCCCAGCTCAGCTCGAGCGGGCTCGGCTTCACGGGCTTCGCGGGAATGACGAAGATCTCCTCGCCGTTCGTGTCCTTCTCGATCTTTCCGCCCTCCTTCACGATCGCCTGGCGGGCCAGCTTCTCGCAGACATCGAGGAGGCCGGGGACGTTGTAGGCGGTGTGGCTGAAGAGGGGCTTCTCGTTGAGCTCCTTCGAGAAGCGGTCGGGGAGCTTCGAGAAGCCGAAGGTGGTGAAGAGGACGCCGGCGGAGCTGGAGGGATTGCAGTCGGAGTCCTGGCCGCCACGGCAGGAGATGATGATCGTCTGGTCGAGGTCGCCCTTGCCGTAGAGGAGGCCCAGGAGGATGTAGGCGCCGTTGATCTTGCAGTCGATCCCGCCGTTCGACGCCTTCTGGTACTCGGGGTTCTTCCGGTACTTCTCCTGGCAGCGCTGCCAGCAGGCCTCCCAGGTCGGGATCTCCTTCGACCAGGCGACCAGGTCGCGGACCATCTCGGCGTACTGGCTCTCCGCGGGGATGGCCTTGAGGCCGGCCTGGATGACCTTCACGATGTCCGTCTCGAAGAAGGCCTCGGCGTACATCGCGCCCATGAACTGGCCGGCATACATGCCGTCGCCGTAGTTCATGAGGCGGCCGAACTTCTCGCC
This sequence comes from uncultured Planctomycetia bacterium, assembly GCA_964445475.1. Taxonomy (GTDB): domain Bacteria; phylum Planctomycetota; class MHYJ01; order CAYUME01; family CAYUME01; genus CAYUME01. The sequence continues at coordinate 979 of CAYUME010000959.1, read as the reverse complement.
GAGGGCGACGGCGACGTTGGGCATCCCGGGAGCGATGAGGCCGGAGAAGTCGGCCTCGATCTGGTAGTCGATGTCGTTGGGGCACTTGTTGAATTTCGGGTGGCTGGAGTCGGGCGGGGCGATGCCCTTGCGGAGGTTCTTGCGGCCGGCGTCGTTGGCGCACCAGAGGGGGTAGCCGCTGTTGGCGAAGTCGATCCCGGCCTGGCGGATCGTGCAGTCGAGGCCGTACTGCTCCATGGTGCGGAGGAAGGTCATCTCGACGTAGAGGTCGTCCTGGCCGAAGGCGTCGTTGATCATGCGGGGCTGCCACGCCGGCATGGCGGACTCGGGCATGATCTTGTCGCGGTACTTGAACTCGGTGGGGGCGCCCCAGCAGACACCGGCGATCTGGCCGATCCAGCCGCCCTTCATCTTGTCGCGGTACTCGGCCACGGGGAGGCGGCGGACCTTCCCCGCCGGGGCCGCCCCCGCGGGGACTGCGCAGGCCGCGAGCAGTCCGACCGAGACGAGCAGGCCCTTCCGTGTCATGACGCGCTCCTTTGCGGATGCCGGTCCGATCATCCCCCGCTTATTTCCCCGCCGTGATCTTCGCCATCTCGGCGTCGGTGAATTTCGCGCCGGCGACCGGTCCCGGCTCCCAGCACGGCTCCAGCTTCCCCGGCCTCGGGGCCTGGACGGGGATGACGAAGACCTCCTTCCCGGCCGCGTCCTTCTCGATCCGGCCGCCCGCCTTCACGACCGCCTGGCGGGCGAGCTTCTCGCACACCTCGACCAGGGCCGGGAAATTGTAGGCGGTGTGGCTGAATGTCCCCTCGGGATTGAGCGCCGAGGTGAACTTCACCGGCAGCTTCGAGAAGCCGACCGTCGTGAAGAGGACGCCGCCGGTGCTGGACGGGTTGCAGTCGCTGTCCTGGCCGCACCGGCAGGAAATGAGGATGCTCCGGTCCAGATCGCCCTTTCCGTAGAGCATCCCCATGAC
>CAYUME010000958.1:0-2022 GCA_964445475.1 uncultured Planctomycetia bacterium | reverse complement strand
CGTTGAACTCGCCCGCGACCGTCCGCTCCGCGCCGAAGGCGACCCCCGCGTGCGGGACGACGTCGGGCCTCAGCGCGATCGCCCGGTCGATGCAGGCGTCGAAGGCGCGGTAGAGGTCCGTCTCGCGCGCGTTGATCCCGCTCTCCGGGTCGGCGGCGTCGAAGTCCTGGAGCCCGAGGTGGGTGTCGCTGAGGTGGACGAGGCGCGGACGGACGGGGCGCGGGGCCGGAGGGGGGGCTTTCGCGGAGCGCGGTTTGCGTCGGACGCCGCCGGGCATGGACGGATCCTCCGGGATGGGTGGCATTGTGCCACAGACGGGGCCGGTGGCAAGGGACATGTTGGATTCTACAAGGCAGCGTGACGGGCAAGGACACGGCACCGTCAAACCGCAACCGAAAGGGCCGCCAAGGAACAAGAAAGACCGCCAAGATCAACATCCTGGCGTCCGCTCTGTTCACCTTGGCGAACGTGGCGGCACACTTCGTCGCGAGTCGGCAAGAATCGGGAGATTCGCAGTACAGGGCAACGGGGAGACGTAGAGCGTAGAGCGTAGAGCGGGGAGCGTACGGGTTGGCGTCGGGTTGCGGATCCGCTAGAATGCGCGCGGTTCGACACCCTTTCGAGGCGCGACCGCCCGTGAAATACCGCACGCTGGGCCGCACCGGGATGAAGGTCTCCGTCGTCGGGCTCGGCACGTGGCAGCTGGGGGGCGAGTGGGGGAAGGAGTACGCGCAGGACGAGGCGGACGCGATCTTCGACGCGGCGGCCGCGCGCGGGATCAACCTCGTCGACACCGCCGAATGCTACGGCGACCACCGGTCGGAGGCGCTCCTCGGCGACTACCTGGCCCGGCACGACCGCGGGCGGTGGATCGTCGCCACGAAGTTCGGCCACCGGTTCCACGCCTTCATGAAGCGGACCGATGTCTTCGACCCGGCGGGGGTGCGGGAGCAGCTCGAGGCATCGCTCCGGGCCCTGTGCACGGACGTCATCGACCTCTACCAGTTCCACTCGGGGCCGGACGCCGCCTCCTCCAACCCGGCGCTCTGGGAGATGCTGGCGGAGGAGAAGCGCGCGGGCCGGATCCGGCACCTCGGGATCTCGATCCGCGGCAAGGGGAGCGCCGTGCAGGCGCAGGAGGCGCTCGCCTACGGCGCGGAGGTCCTGCAGGTCATCTACAACCGCCTCGACCGCCGGCCGGAGGAGGACGTCTTTCCCCGCGCGGAGCGGGACGATCTCGGGATCCTGGCGCGCATCCCGCTGGCGAGCGGCTTCCTGGCGCGCGCCTACGCGCCGGGGACGACGTTCCCGGCGGACGACGTCCGGTCCACCTGGCCGCCGGGCAAGGCGGACGAGCAGATCCGCGAGGCCGCGCGGATCCGGGAGACGGAGGTGCCGCCGGGGGTGCCGATGGCGGAGTGGGCGCTGGCGTGGTGCCTGCGGAACCCGCGGGTGCACTGCGTCATCCCGGGGTGCAAGGACCCGAAGCAGGTGGAGGCGAACGCCCGGGCGGCCGGGCTGGCGGTCTAGCGCCGCGAACGCCACGACGAAGGCCCGGTCGCGGAGCACCCAGCGGGCACGACGATCCGGATGGGTGTATGTCACGGTAGCAGCCCCCCTCGGGATGTCATCGCGAGACAGCCGACGATTTCCCGGCGGAGGGCTTGAGGTTTTGGCGGAGCAGGTCGCGGGCTCGGTCTTGGGCAACCGGACGGGTCTCGGTCGCGGGCTTGGGCGGCCGGACGGGTCTTGGGTCGCGGTCGCGGCTTGCCCCGCCGACCTGTCCGCCTTCGCCTCTTTCGATCGCGGCGGAGCTTGCCCGCCGAAGCCTCGTAAGCCGACATCGAGGCGAAGGCGGGGCGGACGGGCAGAAGCGGAGCGGAGTCGCGCCAGTTGCTTTGTTTACACCTCGGTTGGGGCGTTGGAGGCACTCCGCTCCGCCCGCCTTCGCGTCGCGTGAAGGCGCGTGACGCTTCGGCGGACTCCGCTTCGTGCCTCACTACAAACCCCACAGGCGACTGG
>CAYUME010000957.1:1042-2023 GCA_964445475.1 uncultured Planctomycetia bacterium | reverse complement strand
CCATTTCCCGAACAACGCCGTGGCATAGCCCGCCTGCCGGAGCGCCTCGGCGAAGGTGACCTTGCGGGGATCGAGCCGGACAACGTTGGGGGCCGGTCGGAGCGGTCGCATGGACCAGTCGAACCGGTTGGTGTCACCCACGGTGTAGATGCCGGTGCGCGGCCCGTACTGGCCGGTCATCAGGGCGGCGCGGGTGGGGCAGCAGCGGGAGGCATTGTAGAACTGCGTGAGCCGGAGGCCGTTCGCGGCCAGGGCGTCGAGATGCGGCGTCGCGATCTCCCCGCCGAAGCAGCCGGGGTCTGAAAATCCCATGTCGTCGACCAGGACCAGCAGGATGTTGGGGGGGGCGTCCGAGGCCTCGAGCCCCCTCGGGGCTACGGCCGGGCAGGCCAGCAGCGCGACGAGGCGCAGCAGGAGGCGCCATCGCCCGCCGGGAGATCGACTCATGCCGCCCCTCCGCCAATCAGCCACCTGAACAGGACGAAGCCCGTTGCCGGCTTGCGTGGGGTCACTCCTCTTCCGGCGGGGACGCGGGATCCCCGTCTGCCTTTCCGGCCTTCCCTTTCTTCTTCGCCTTCCCCTCCGCCGGGGCCGAGGACTTCTTCACCTGACCCGGCTGCCGGGTCTTGGCCTGGTTCTCCGTCTCCAGCCCCTTGTCGCCCTGCTGCCTCATCCACGCGTCGAGCACCGTCCCGAGGCGCGCCCGGACCTCGGCCAGCGCCGGATCGCCCGCCCGGTCCTTCATCTCGTACGGATCCGACTCCAGGTCGTAGAGCTCCTCGGCGGGCCGGCGCGAGAGCCAGTCGATGCGCGCCGCCAGCTTCGGGTCGTTCGCCGCGTCGCGCCGCCAGGACTCCAGGATCTTGGCCTTGTGGATCCCCCCGATGCTGGACTCGTTCTGGGGCGCCAGGTTCCGGATCAGCTTGTAGCGGGCGTCTCGCACCGCGCGCATGGGATACGGCTCCTGGTTGCCGATGATGC
>CAYUME010000957.1:0-1032 GCA_964445475.1 uncultured Planctomycetia bacterium | reverse complement strand
TGGGAGAAGACGACGTCGCGCAGCCGGTCGGAGCGGCCGAGGAGGACGTCGAGGAAGCTCCGCCCGTCGAAGCCGCGCTGGCCGTCCGCGTCCGCGCACCCGGTGTCGATCGACGCGGGATCGACGCCCGCCGCCGCGAGGAACGTCGGCGGGACGTCCACGTACTGCACGAGCGCGTCGCTGGCCGAGCCGGGCTTCACGCGCCCCGGCCAGCGGACGAAGGTCGCGACCCGGATGCCGGTGTCATAGAGCGACCACTTGCCGCCGTACGGGAACGAGCTGCCCTGCTCGCTGACGAACATCACGAGCGTGTCGTCCGCCTGTCCCGCGTCCGCGACGGCCTTCAGGCACGCCCCCACCTGCTCGTCCAGCTTCGAGATCTCGGCGTAGTAGGCCGCGAGATCCGCCCGGGTCTCCGGGTTGTCGTGCAGCCAGGGGGGGACGGTCAGCCGGGCCGGGTCGTAGAGCCCCTTCGGCCCCCGGGTCCAGGGGCCGTGGGGATCGTGCGAGGCGAAGACGGCGAACCAGGGCTGGGCCGGGTCGCGCGTCACGAACCGGGCGAGCGCCCCGGCGTCGTCCGCGTCGCCGCTGATGTTCTCGTAGGGGAACGAGGACTTCGGGCTCACGTGCGACTTCGCCTGGAGGCCGACGCGGTACCCCCGTTCCTTCAGGTGCGTGAAAAGGCTCTTCGTCCCCTCGTCCACCATCGTGTGGTTGGGGTAGGCCCCGCTGCGGACGGGGTAGAGGCCGGTGTAGAGGGCATGGCGGCAGGGCGAGCACGTCGGCGCCGGGGTGAACATGTTCCGGAGCGTCATCCCCTCCCGCGACAGCCGGTCGATGTTCGGCGTCTTCACGTCCGGGTTGCCGGTGCACCCGAGGTCGCGCCAGGTGAGGTCGTCGGCAATCAACAGGAGGAAATTGGGGCGCCGCGTCGCGGGCTCGGCGGCGGCCGCGGGGAGGACCGGGAGCAGGGCGAACAGCGTCAGAAGGCGTTTCATGGAGGTGATCCCCGGTGGCAGCAAGGCATTCCCT
>CAYUME010000956.1:0-2028 GCA_964445475.1 uncultured Planctomycetia bacterium | reverse complement strand
CCGGATCCTTCTCAAGCGCGAGGACCTCAACCACACCGGCTCGCACAAGCTGAACAACTGCGTGGGCCAGATCCTGCTCGCGCGGTGCCTCGGCAAGCGGCGCATCATCGCGGAGACCGGAGCCGGCCAGCACGGCGTGGCGACCGCCACCGTCTGCGCGCGCTTCGGGCTGCGCTGCGTCGTCTACATGGGGGAGGAGGACACCCGCCGGCAGGCGCTGAACGTCTACCGCATGCGCCTCCTCGGCGCCGAGGTCGTCACCGTCACCTCCGGCAGCCGGACGCTGAAGGATGCCATCAACGAGGCCCTGCGCGACTGGGTGACGAACGTCGACTCGACCCACTACGTGATCGGGTCCGTCGTCGGGCCCCACCCGTACCCGTGGCTGGTGCGGACGTTCCAGTCCGTGTTCGGGGAGGAGGTCGCGCGGCAGTGCCGGACGCTGACGGGGCGCCTGCCGGACGCGGTCGTCGCCTGCGTCGGCGGCGGGTCGAACGCGGCGGGGATCTTCGCCCCCTTCGTCGGGGAGCGGCGCGTGCGTCTCTTCGGCGTGGAAGCGGCGGGGAAGGGGCTGGCGACGGGCGAGCACGGCGCGACCCTCGCCTGCGGCCGCCCCGGTATCCTCCACGGGACGCGCAGCTACCTCCTCCAGGACGAGGAGGGGCAGGTCCGCGCGACCCATTCCATCTCGGCCGGGCTGGACTACCCCGGCGTGGGGCCTGAGCACAGCGCCTGGAAGGACGCCGGGAACGTCACGTATGCGTCGGCCACCGATGCCGAGGCGCTCGCCGCCTTCCACCGTCTCGCGGAGGAGGAGGGGATCCTTCCCGCCCTGGAGAGCGCCCACGCGGTCGCCTTTGCGGAACGGCTCGCGCGCCGGATGCGCCGGGGACGGACGCTCGTCGTCAACCTTTCCGGCCGGGGGGACAAGGACGTGCAGCAGGTGAGCGAGATCGAGCGTACCGACACGCGGGGGGCGCGATGAACCGCATCGCCGGCCTGTTCGCGCTGACGCGCGCCGCCCGCCGCACGGCGCTGATCCCGTACCTGACCGCCGGCTATCCGTCGCGCCGCTCGACCCTCGACCTGCTGCTGGCCGCCGAGGACGCGGGGGCGGACGCGATCGAGGTGGGGATCCCCTTCAGCGACCCGATGGCCGACGGGCCCGTCATCCAGGGGACCTCGCACCACGCCTTGGCGGGCGGGACGCGCGTCGCCGACGCCTTCCGCATCGCCGAGCGGTTCGCGTCCCGGTCCCGCGTCCCGCTTCTCTTCATGACCTACTGCAATCTCGTCGCCCAGCACGGCTTCCGCGCCTTCGTGCGCGACGCGCGCTCGGCCGGCGTCGACGGGCTCATCGTCCCGGACCTCCCGCCCGAGGAGGCGGGGCTCCTGCAGGCGGAGGCGGGGCCGGCCGGCCTGGCCCTGACCTTCCTCTGCGCCCCCACCAGCCCCGACGACCGGATCCGCAAGGTCTGCCGCGCGACGACGGGCTTCGTCTACCTCGTCGCGCTCCGCGGCGTGACCGGCGCGCGGGCGGCCCTGCCGAAGGATCTCGCCGACTTCGTCCGTCGCGTCCGCCGCGCCACCGACCAGCCCCTGTGCGTCGGCTTCGGGATCTCGACACCGGACCAGGCGCGGACAGTCGGCCGTCTCGCCGACGGCGTGATCGTCGGCAGCGCGCTCCTCAAGGCCATCGCCGGCGTGCTGCCGGGTCAGGTCCCGTACGTGGCGGGGGACTTCCTGCGGGAGATGCGGGCGGCCCTTGACCGGGCGTGACCGGGACGTGAACGCGAACGCTCCACGCTCCACGCTCTACGCTCCACGCGAATCGCCCCGCCCTTCCTCTGCGAACGCCAGCGCCCCTGTCGGGCACGCCTTCACGCATTCCGCCGCGGCCTTCGCGAGCCCCTCCGCGATCGTCCCTCCGAACGGCACCCCCACGCGCACGTTGAATCCGCGGCCGATGAAGGCGAGCCCGAGCGGCTCCTTCGCCTCCTCCGCGATCCGGATGCAGATCCCGCACGA
>CAYUME010000955.1:0-2033 GCA_964445475.1 uncultured Planctomycetia bacterium | reverse complement strand
CACAACCCGAGGAAGTTCGCCTCGGACTATTCGACATCACCGGCCGCACGCTCCGGGAGGAGGTCCTCGGACTCAAGCCCGGCGGCCGGCACACCGTGAGCCTGGATTTCACCTCGTTGCCGTCGGGTGTTTTTCTGATGCATCTCGTCGCAGGGTCCCATTCGCATACGGCGCGCATGATGCACATTCGATAGCCGAGAGCCGATCCTGACGAGGCGTTTCCCTCTTCCCCCGAGCACCCCTTCATCGACTTCCTCATGTTTCCAGACGTCCGCCGCGCTGCTGCCTTGGCCCTCCTGCTGCTCCTATGCTTCATGGGCAGCTCCGGCCTCCGAGCCCAGGATCTGTCGACCGACATCCGTCTGAACCAGATCGGATTCTACACGTCCGGGCCCAAGATCGCCGCCGTGGTGGGCTCTTCTTCGGCCTCCTTTTCTGTGATGACGCCCGACCTTTCGGAGACCGTCTATTCGGGTCCGCTCGGCGCCGCGAAGCAGTGGACCCCGGCCCAGGAATCGGTCCGCCTGGCGGACTTCAGCGAACTCACTACCGAAGGTGAGTTCGTGCTCGTCGTCCCGGACCTCGGTCGCTCGTACCGGTTCCGAATTCATGCGAACATCCACCAGGAGGTCGCCCGGGCAGCCATCAAGGCCTATTACTTCCAGCGGGCCTCCATGCGGCTTGCGCCAACCAACGCAGGCATCTGGGCCCGCGCGGCCGGTCACCCCGACACGAACGTGCTCGTCCATGCCTCCGCCGCCTCTGAATCACGCCCGGCCGGGACGATTCTATCCGCCCCGCGCGGCTGGTATGATGCGGGAGACTACAACAAGTACATCGTCAACTCGGGCATCTCCACCGGTACCCTCCTCATGCTCTATGAGCACTTCCCGGAGTACTTCGACGAACTCGAAACGAACATTCCCGAAGGGGAAAACGGCATTCCCGACCTGCTCGACGAGGTGCTCTGGAACCTCCGCTGGATGCTCGCCATGCAGGATCCCGCCGACGGCGGCGTCTATCACAAACTGACCACGGCCAATTTCGAGGGGGCGGTGATGCCCTCGCGCGCCACGGCACCCCGCTATGTCGTCCAGAAGAGCACGCCCGCCGCGCTGAACTTCGCCGCGGTTTCCGCCCTGGCCGCCCGCGTCTTCGAGGCCTTCCCCGAAGCGCTCCCCGGACTGGCCGACTCCCTCCTCACGGCAGCCGGCGACGCCTGGAACTGGGCCCAGATGAATCCGGATGCCCGCTACAGCCAGAGCGCGCTCAACCGGGATTTCGACCCGGATATCAACACGGGGGAATACGGGGATGCCTCCTTCTTCGACGAATTCCGCTGGGCGGCCGCCGAACTGTTCCTGACGACGAAACAGGACAGCTTCCTGGTCATGTATCCTCCCTTCATCGCTCCGGCCTTATCGGCGCCGGGATGGCCCTACACCGATCCCCTCGCCTTCATTTCTCTGGCCCACCACCGCAAGACCATCGCCGGCGTCGTCGATACGACCGACATTAAAACCAAGCTCATCACCCTGGCCAATCGCTACGTGAACCTCCGCCGCGAATCGCCCACCGGGACTGCCATGGGGACATCCTCCGGCGACTTCTTCTGGGGTAGCAATTCGCTTGCGGCCAACCAGGGCGTCATCCTGATCCAGGCGTACCGCCTCACCTCCGAACCGCGCTACCTCGACGCCGCACTGGCCAACCTCGACTACCTCCTCGGCCGCAACGCCACCGGGTACTCGTTCCTCACCGGGCACGGATCGCGCACCCCCATGTTTCCCCACCACCGACCCTCCCAGGCCGACGGGATCGCGCAACCCGTGCCCGGACTGCTTGCCGGCGGACCCAACAACGACCGGCAGGACGGGTGCTCCTATCCTTCGACGCTCCCGGCCAAATCGTATGTGGACTCCTGGTGCAGCTACGCCTCCAACGAAATCGCCATCAACTGGAATGCGCCGTTCGCGTACCTGGCAGGCGCCCTGGAGGCCCTCTACTCCCCCACGGGACGTCCCGTCACCACC
>CAYUME010000954.1:0-2034 GCA_964445475.1 uncultured Planctomycetia bacterium | reverse complement strand
ACGGGGAGTACCTCGTCGAGGAGCTCGGCGCCGAGCGGCCCTACCTCCTGCGCGAGCAGCTCACCGTCGAGTTCAAGATCGTCCGGGAAGTCCAGCACCCGTCGGGGCTGGCGTATCTGGCCGGCTACTGAGGCAGCGACCCAAGCCATGACGAGCCCGCACGGCGCGATCCCCGTTCCCGACTACCGCCGGATCCACCAGGCGACGGACACGTACGCCAGGGGGCCGGTCCCGGCGCTGACCGACCCGGCCGAGAACGCCAACCAGCGCCTGGCCAAGACGGCCCTCACCCTCAACCGCGCCGGGTCCGCGGCCTTCAACCCGGTCGTCGCCGGGCTCGGGGTGGCGCTCGGGATCCCCCTCCACGGGACCGACCGGCTCACCGGCCTCCACGTCTTCCAGGACCGGGCCAACCCCGGGCAGAACCTCCTCGGGAGCGTATCCCTCGTGGCGCCCGGGCTTTACGAGTACCGCTTCATGGCGGGGGCCGGGCCTACCCAGTCCGGGACGCCTTCCACCGGCGCCGTCAAGAACGTCGTCCGGATCCAGTCGAAGTTCGGGGCGTACGAGCGCGAGCTCTGGGTCAAGGCGATGGACCACGACATCGTGGCCCTCGACGGCCAAGCGGCGCTCGACCCGGAGACGATGCTCCACGTCACGGTCCCCGTCATGCAACTGGCCGGCGGGAAGACCTGGGTGCCGGTCCCCATCGACTTCTTCCGGAGCTGGAACGACGAGTTCCTCGCGCTCCACCTCCGGGCCAACCCGGACCCGGAGAGCGGATTCCTGAAGGCCTACGGCGGGGCGAAGTTCGTCAGCTTCTTCGGCGCCGGCGGCGAGGGGGTGACAAGCCCCGTCGTCAACGTCGTCACCAAGCAGCCGATCGAGACCGCCCACACCGTCGAGGTCCAGAACACCCCCGGGGAGAAGCACTTCACCGTCCGCTTCCGGTCGCGCGCGGACTCGGCCTACGTCGTCGACGTCGAGGTCGCGGTCGAGGTGATTCCCCCGGTCCCGGCCTCCTGCTACACGCCGGAGGTCGAGCCCTGCGCGGACGTGCTCCTCAAGAAGGGGGCGCTTCTGCCGGCCAATACCCCGGCCGTCGCCAGCGTCCCGGGGGAGCCGACGGTGGCAGGGACGCCGGGGTCGACGCTCGCCTCCGACCTCCTCTACGTCATGATGAAGGGCTACACGGTGGGGGTGGCGCCCACCATGATCATCCGCCGCTGGGCCGCCCAGCAATCGGACACCGACCTCGCCGGCGTCCAGTTCATCCCGGTGGACGGCGACCTCGAGCTCATCCCCCTCATCGTCCCCGACGAGATCGACGTCCCGTCCCCGGGCGCGCCGTACGGGGCGGGGGCGATCTACTGCGTGGCGCTCTCGGTGCTCCAGCTCAAGGCCGACAACGTGGCCGTGCTCGTGGCGGTCCTCAAGGACGGCTCGACGTACAGCCTCCCCATGGCGGTGGCCGGCCCCCGGCTGCGGGACCTGGCCTTCTTCACCGCCCCCGAGCAGGGCGGCGGGGACGGCTGCTGCGGGGAGACGAAGTGCGTGGCCGGCGGGACGCCGACGCCGGGATCGTAGCGGAGGGGAATCCGTCCATGGTGATCGTCCACCGCCGGGGCTCGCGGCCCTTCGTCACGTGCGTCATGGCGACCTGGAACCGCCCCCGGTTCGCCGAGATCGCGGCCGCGCAGTTCCTCGAGCAGGACTGGCCGGCCGATCGCCGGGAGCTCCTCGTCCTCGACGACAGCGACCCCGCTCGCGCCCCGGAGATCCCCGAGGTCCCCGGGCGCGTCCGGGTCATCCATGCGTCGGAGCGGGTGACGCTGGGCGACAAGCGGATCCGGGCGCTGGCGCTGGCCCGCGGGGACGTGATCCTTCATTGGGACGACGACGACTGGAGCGGGTCCGGGCGGATCGACCGCCTGGTCCGGCCGCTCTGGATCGAGGGGGCGGAGGCGGCGATGTTCCGGTACCGGCACCTGGCCTCCCTTCCGTGCGGGCGGTTCTGGATGCTCGAGGGGCCCT
>CAYUME010000953.1:0-2039 GCA_964445475.1 uncultured Planctomycetia bacterium | reverse complement strand
TAGACGACCCGCAACCCCTCCTTCAGAAGAAAGCGGAGCATCAGTTCGTAGTCCGCCGAGGTGGCCAGGTCCAGGCGATAGCCGCCCAGGCGCTCGTAGCACGCCCGCCGTACGAAGAACGTCGGGTGCGGGGGCATCCAACCCGCATGGAAACGATCCGGCGCATATGCACCCGAGCGCCAGTACCGGAACACGTTGTGGCACGCCGCCGCGGGGAAGAGCCCGTCCCCGCTCGCGTCCGGGACGACGTACACCAGGTCGCCGTAGCAGGCCTGGATCGCCTCGTCCCCGAACACCGCCGCGACCTTCCCGAGGACCTCCGAATTCGCGAACGCGTCGTCGACGTTGAGGATCCCGACGACGTCCCCTGCCGCCATCGCGATCCCCTTGTTCATCGCGTCGTAGATGCCGTCATCCGGTCCTGATACGTATCGGAATCCGTTCCGGTTCCCGGGTCCCTCATCCGGATTCCCCGCTGACGGGGCCTCGCCGGACGGCTGGGCGCTTTGGATCTGCGATTTCAACAGATCCAGGGTCCCATCCGTCGACCCCCCGTCGACCACGATGTGCTCGGCCGGCACCGTCTGCCGCCGGACGCTCTCGATACAGAGCCCGATCGAGCGGGCGGCGTCGCGGACGGGAGTGACGATGGAGATGGATGGGCGGGTCATGGGGACTCGCATTCGACAGGGGACTCGTGGATCGCATCGACGGGCGCGAACCCCGTTTCAGGGGAACTGCGCCCCGGACAAGCCCCGCCCCCCGCCGACTCGAACGACGCCATTATTATACTGGGCCGCTCGCTCGTCTTGTAGCCGCAACGGGATGAATCGGGCGATTTCCCGGGACGAAGCGGGCACGGGACGTCACGCGACCACGCGCCTTTCGCTTGCCTTTTTGCGCAAAGCATGTGAAATAATGCACTTCCGATCGAGGAACCCATGCCCAAAGCCCGCATCGTCGCCGTCGTCGGCGCCAGGCCGAATTTCATGAAGGTCGCCCCCGTCGCACGCCTCCTCCGCCGCCACCCGCGGTTCGCCTTCTCGCTGGTGCATACCGGCCAGCATTACGACGCCATGTCCGACCCCTTCTTCCGCGAGCTCGGGATGCCGGTGCCGAACGAGAACCTCGAGGTCGGCTCCAAGGGGGCCGCCGAGCAGATCGGGGAGATCGTCGTCAGGTTGGTTCCCGTCCTCCGCCGCCTCGCCCCCCGAGCCGTGCTGGTGGCGGGCGACGTCAACTCGACCGCCGCGGCCGCCCTGGCCGCCCACAAGCTCGGGATCCCCGTCGGGCACATCGAGGCGGGGCTGCGCAGCAACGACTGGGGCATGCCGGAGGAGGTCAACCGGCGGCTGACGGACGTGATGTCGGACTGGTGCTTCACCCACTCCCCGGACGCGGACGCGAACCTGCGCCGGGAGGGGATCCCGCCTTCGCGCATCCACCGCGTGGGAAACCTGATGATCGACACGCTCCTGCAGCTCAAGCCCAAGGCCGCCCGATCGCGCATCCGGGAGTCGCTCGGCCTCAAGCCGCGCAACTACGCCCTCCTGACGCTCCACCGCCCGTCGAACGTGGACCGGAAAGAGGACATCCGGAAATTCGCCGACATGCTGGACCGGATCGCCGAAAAGATCCCGGTCGTCTTCCCCGTCCATCCCCGCACGCTCGCCAGCGCCAGGCGGCACGGGGTGTGGGACGAGAGGCGCGATGCCTGTCGCGCCCGGGCACGCAATCCGGCGGACCGGTATCCGGGCGACACGGGCTTGTCCGCCGTAGCCCCTGCTTGTCGAAATCACGGGGCGGAGGCGGGCTTTTCGCCCCTCAGGCTCATCGACCCGCTCGGCTACATCGATTTCCTGAAGCTGCAGATGGACGCCCGGTTCGTCATGACCGACTCGGGCGGCGTGCAGGAGGAGACGACCGTGCTGGGCGTGCCCTGCCTGACGCTGCGCGACAACACCGAGCGCCCGATCACGATCACGCGGGGGACAAACCGCATGGCGGGCACGAAGCCGTCGGCGATACTTCGTCATGTC
>CAYUME010000952.1:0-2048 GCA_964445475.1 uncultured Planctomycetia bacterium | reverse complement strand
GCGGGTCATTTCTTGGATCCCTCCCCGCCGTCCTTCTTGAGCAGCTTGGGGAGCTGCTGGGTGAGGGTCTTGAGGTCGATGCCGGCGGTCGCCTCGAGGACGGCCGGCACCTGCGCGACGATGTCGACGATGTCCTTCGTCACCTTGCTGGCGCCGGCCCCGCTGTCGCCGCCGCCGGAGTTGACGATGACGATCTTCTCCACCTTGGCCAGCGGCTCGGCGACGGCGCGGACGATGTCGGGGAGCCGCTCGATGAACATCTGCGCGATGGCCGCCTCGTTGTAGGCGCGCCAGGCCTCGGCCTTCTTGGCCATCGCGGTCGCCTCGTTCTGCCCGGTGGCGAGGACGACGTCGGCCGCCGCAAGCCCCTGGGCCTTGTTGACCTCGGCCACCGCGAGCCCCTTGGCGCGCTGCGCCTCGGCCTCGCCCAGGCCGATGTTCTTCGTCGCGTCGGACTGCCCGCGGGCGACCGTCTCGAGCTTGTACCGCTCGGCGTCGGCGACCGTCTGGATCTCCTGCTGCTTGGCCTGGGCGGGCTTGATGATGGTGGCCATCAGCTCCATTTCCTTGCGCTTGGCCTCCAGTTCGGCCGTCTTCGTCTCCTTCTCCTTCAGGACCTGGGCGGTCTGCGCCTTCTGGATGTCGTAGGCGAGGTCCTGCTCGGCGCGCTTGATGTTGACGTTGACCTGGAACTCGGCCTTCTTCTGATCGACGTTGGCGACGTACTCGGCCTGCTTCAGCTCGAAGTCCCGCTGGGACTCGGCGATCTTGGTGGCGGCGGCGAACTCGGCCTCCTTGGCGGCCTGGCGGGCCTGGGCGGACTTCTGGGCGGCCTCGGATTGGGCGACCGCCTCGCCGATCGTCGCGTCCCGCTGGACCTGCGCGATCCGCGGCTTCCCGAGGGCGTCGAGGTAGCCGTGCTCGTCCGTGATCTCCTTGATGGAGAGCGATACGATCTGGAGGCCCATGTTGGAGAGGTCGGAGGCCGCAACCTCCTGGACGCGCTGGCCGAAGGCCTCCCGGTTCCGGTAGATGTTCTCGACGGTCATCTGGCCGACGATCGCCCGGAGGTGACCTTCGAGCGTCTGGTGGATGACGGTGAGCATGTCGGCGGGGCTCTTGGAGAGGAACTGCTCGGCGGCGGTCCGGATCGAGGTTTCGTTGCCGCCGACCTTCACCTGCGCGACGCCCTCGATGATGATCGGGACGCCGATCTCCGTATACACGGCGGGGGTCTTGATGACGAGGGTGATCAGCTCCAGCGAGAGGGTCTGGGCCTGCTCGATGATCGGCCAGACGAACGTGCCGCCGCCCTTGACGAGGCGGACGCCTTTCCCTCCGCCCGAGATGATCAGGGCCTCATTCGGCCCGACCTTCACGTACCGCTTCGCCATCGCGACGATGAAGACGACGACGATGAACACGATGCCGAAGGCGATCCCGACGGGGCTCGTGAAGAATTCCTTCATTGTCCGTCTCCTCCTGATGAGGGTGCTCGGTCCGTGTGCAGGATTCCGCCTGCCGTCACGCGGCGGCCGGGCGGTCCATGTGCAAGCTGAAAATGTCCAGGGCAAGCCCCGTCGTTCCGAGGGGTCGGGCCGACTCCGCGCGGGCGTCCCGGGCGAGGCCGTCGAGGTTTTCGGCGGGCGCTTCCCGGGTCATCCCGGCCGCGGTCTCCCGGCCGCGGGCTTCCACGACGCGCTGGGCGATCCGGAGGATCTCCTCCCGGTAACGCTTCGCCATCGCGCGGACCAAGACGACCTGGGTGAAGACGAGCCCGGCGACGACGAAGACCGGGTTCGCGAGGAAGTCCAGGGCGAGCGCGGCCGGACCTGTATTGGCGAGCACGTCCAGCCTCCGCTATTTTCGCACCGCCCTCACGTACATCGTCGCCCCGACGATCTTGCTGATCACCACCGTCGTGTGGGCCGGGATGACGGTCCCGTCCTCCGACCGCGCCGGCGCGGTCATCCGTACGCCCTTGGCGACGTACGCGACCTCCCCGAGCTGCACGTTGCCGGGGATCGACGTGAGGATCTCCGCCTCCG
>CAYUME010000951.1:0-2050 GCA_964445475.1 uncultured Planctomycetia bacterium | reverse complement strand
CTATGGCGTCTCGCCCCACACCGTCTTCCTGCCCGACACGCTGGTCATCCCCCGCGACGACGCGCGCACCGGCAAGCCGCACCCGTACCCGCTCGACCCTTACCTCCCGCTGGTCGCCCTAACGGACCGGCCGGGCGAGATGCGCGTCTGGCCGCCCCGCATCCACTTCGACTGCCGCGGGAGCCGCCTGACGGTGACGGTGAAGCGCCCGGACGGCCGGATCGACCGCCTCGGCCCGGCGCCGCTCGTCACCGGCCAGAACGACCTGTCGAGCGTCTGCCCCGACCGGACCGTGATCGACCGGATCGTCGCGCCGTGGGGGATGGCCTACGGCAACCCGAGCCTGGCCGACATCTACCATCTCAGCGGCGGGGGGGCGTTCGACTACGCCTTCCCGGCCTACGGCCGGCACGAGGTGACGCTGGACGGCCGGATCAACGACCTGGCCGGCACGCCGCACGTCCTCGCGGGGACGTACGACGTCTTCGTCGCGCGGCCGGTGGACCTCGACGTCTTCCCCGAGCCCGGGACACCGCTCCAGCCCGGGCGGGCGATCCGCCCGCAGGTGCGCGTCCTCCCGGCGATGCCGGCCGACGTCGAGGTCCGCTTCCACCACGTGCCCGGGTCCGACCCGGCGAAGACCGTCGAGCGGGTCGTCGCCGGGAAGGCCAACCGGTGGGGCGTCTTCGTGCCGGCGGGGGACGACGGTGTCGTGGCGTTCGCGGAGCCGGGGGAGTACGTCTGCGACGTGACGGCGCGGCACATCGACGCGGAGGGCGTCTGGTGGATGGCGGCGCGGAGGGGGGCGTCGGTGGTGACGACGCCGGACTCGCCGGTCGTCGCCCACGGGGAGCGGGGAAACCGGGCGCCGACGCAGCGGTGGCGGGCGCGCTGGTTCGTCGCGCGCGACGCCCGCTACGTGACGGGCATGCGCCCCGGCGAGCACGGCATGGGGCACACGTGCTACCCCTACGAACCGGGCGACGTGGCTTGGCTGGGGCACCGCGACCCGGACTCGCTCTTCCCGAACGTGACGCTGGAGGATCCGGCCGGCACGATCGCCGATCTCATCGAGGCCCGCTGGCCTGCCGTGCGCGAGGGCGCCGGGCGCGCGGGGCTCTATCCCGACTGGCTGCGGCCTGAGGATCGCCGCGCCATCGGCGAGCTTCCCCTCGTCTGCTCCTCTCTCGGGGGCCTGCCGACGTCGATGGCGCCCGGGGCGGTGGACCAGTGGGGGTACTTCTACACGACCTCCTGGCGCCCGGGCGTGCCGGTGCGGTCGCACGTCGGCGAGGACAGCGTGCCGGCGTCGTACTGGTTCTTCGACGACCCGTACGGCTACGTCTTCGGCGTCGGGCCGCAGGGCGACCTGCCGGGCGACGTGAAGATGAACTACGCCGGGACGGTCTTCCGCGACGTGCGGAGCGGCGTGCGGCATTACGGCGCGTACGCGTCGATGGTAACGCTGATCGACGGCGACCGGGACCCGATCGGCCGGCGCGTGCTGCCGCCGTTCGACGGCCTCGTTCCCGACACGCCGCCCTCCGGGCCGCTCCTGGAGATCGGAGGCAAGCGCTACGACGTCTTCCTCACGATGGGCGCCGTCGCACCGGGGACGGTGCTGACGGCCGGCGACCGGCTGCCGATCTCGGGCGTCGTCTGGCCGCCGGTCGGCGGATTCGTCGCGGGGGCCATCGTCGCCCCGTCGGGCAGGAGGACCTCCTTTCGGACGGACGCGGACGCGATGGGGGTCTTCGACGCCGCCGGGGCGGTCGCCGCCGAGCCGGGCGTCTGGCGGGTCACGGTTCAGGGCGTCTGCAACGGACGGACGAGCGCCGGACGAATCGCCGACCTCGTGCCGGAGGAACGCTGGCCGCGCGGCGGTGTCGTGGGGCTGAAGGAGGAGTCCTTCCCCGTGCCGGTCGTACCGGCGGGGGGGGAGCCGATCGCCTTCGACCTGCCGCCGGGGACGCGGGCCGACCCGCCGCAGCCGCTGGCGATCCGCGGCCGCCTGCCGGAGGGCGTAAAGGCCCGCAGCGTCCGCGTCCTC
>CAYUME010000950.1:0-2052 GCA_964445475.1 uncultured Planctomycetia bacterium | reverse complement strand
CGACAAAATGGGCCTCGAGCCCCTCAAACCGGCGGTCGATCAGCAGGAATCGGCACCCCTGGGCCTCCAGGCGGCGGAAGGTCTCGGGGTCGCGCTGGGTGGAGGCGACGAGGAGCGCGTCGACGCGCCGCGCCAGGAGCTGGTCGATCTCGTCGCGCTCCATCCCGGCATCCTCGCCGGAGCAGGCGATGACGAGGCTGTCGCCGGCGGGACGCAGCGTGCGGGCCAGCGACTCGGCGACCTGCGCGAAGAAGGGGTGGACGAGGTCGGGGACGACCATGCCGAGCAGGCCCGAACGGCCGGTGACGAGCGCGCGGGCCGTCAGGTCGGGCCGGTAGCCGAGCTCGCGGGCGCGCTTGATCACCCGGGCGGTCGTGGCCGGGCCGATGTCCGTGTGCCCCCGGAGCACCTTCGAGACGGTCACGACCGAGACGCCGAGATCGCGCGCGATGTCCAGCAGGCGGACGGGCATACCGGATCCTTGCATGAGAGACGAATCCGAGCCCCGGATCCCGGATCCGGGAGGCGGCGCGGCCCCGCTACAGCCGGTAGGCCTCCTGCGCGTTCCGCCCCAGCACGCCCTCCCGCTCGGTCGGGGAGAGCGCCGCGACGACCTCGTCCACGATCCGCCTCCATCGCGCGTAGGCGACGGCGACGAGGCAGACCGGCCAGTCGGATCCCCACATCAGCCGCTTCGGCCCGAAGGCCTCGAGGGCCGTTTCCAGGTAGGGACGGATCCCGGCCGGCGTCCAGTGCGTCCAGTCGGCCTCGGTCGCGACACCGGAGAGCTTGCACCAGACGTTCGGACGCCGCGCGAGCTCCCGCATCCGCGCCCCCCACGGCTCCAGCGCCCCCTCCCGGATCCGCGGCTTGGCGATGTGGTCGAGGACGAAGACCTGCTCCGGGTGGCGGTCGACGAAGGCGAGCGTCTGCGGCAGGTGCCGCTCGAAGATCAGGATGTCGTAGACGAGCCGGTACGCCTTCAGCCGCGACACGCCGCGGTTGAAGGCCTCCCCGAGGATGAAGTCCGGGTCGGGCTCGTCCTGCACGATGTGCCGGACCGCCTTGAGCTTCGCGTGGCGGGAGAAGCGGTCGAGGTGCGCCTCCACGGCCGGGTCGGCAAGCGGGACCCATCCGACGACGCCCCGGATGAAGGGGCTCCGCTCCGCCAGCGACAGCAGCCACTCCGTCTCCCCCGGCGTCTGGCGGGCCTGGACGGAGACGACGCCGTCCACCCCCGCCGCGCGGATCTCCCGCTCGAGATCGGCGGGCAGGAAGTCCCGCCGGAGGACGGCCATCGCGTCGGAGATCCACCCGTACTCGGGCGCCGCGTACCGCCAGAAGTGATGGTGGGCGTCGATCACGGGCATGGCGACCCTCCCCCGTTGATGTCGCGACCGCGGTCCGGTCAGACGAACAGCCTCCGGACATGGCGCTCGAAGAGGTTCTCGGTGACGTTCCGCGCGATCTCGGCCTCGTATCGGCCAAGGGCGTCGAGGTAGCGGGCGCCCATCTCGGCGGCAACCTTGTAGCCGACGTGGAGCAACTGGCGCAGGTGCGGATTGTAGTCCGGGCAGGACGGGTCGTGGCGGAGGGCGCGGACATAGGCCGGGCCGTCCCAGGCCCGGACCGCGTCGGCGCCGGGGAGCCGGGCGGGGTCGATGTCGACGACGCTCGCGTACGGGGCGCGGAGCTCGTCGAGCCGCGCGCGGGCCCCGAGATAGACGTCCTTCGCGATCGCCAGGCCGTCGCCTTCCGCCGCGGCCAGCCCGATCAGCTCCTCGAGCCAGGTCGTCCCGGCCGTCTTGAGGTGCAGCCCCGCGCCGGTCCGCTGCAGCGCCCGGCGGATCGGGCCGTAGATCGAGAACTTGTCGCTTCCCGAGTGGACGCTGAGCTTGAGGTCCGCCGGCAGGCCGAAGGCGCGGACGGCGAAGGCGATGACGGCGAGGTCGTCGTTGAACTCGCGCTCGAACTGAGCCGCGTCGCCGACGTAGTCCACCCCCTTGTTGAACCGGCCGGTGAACTTCGGGGCGACCGTCCGCGCGGGGATCC
>CAYUME010000949.1:0-2057 GCA_964445475.1 uncultured Planctomycetia bacterium | reverse complement strand
GACCACGTTGAAGCGCCCCCTGAACAGGGCCGTGTGGTACATCGTCCACGATATGGGCAGTGTCGCGGCATTCCATGCCGCGTCGTCGAACCCCGGGTCGGTCCACCCTTCGGGCGCCTGAGAGACGTTCTCGACGACCTTCATCCGCCACTTGCCGGACGGAATGAGGTCGACCCACGTTTCCTTCGTTCCCTCCGCGACCTTGCGCGCCCGATCCGATTCGCCCGCCCGCGCGCGCTCCTCCTTCTCGATCGCGGACCGTTGAGCGTCCGCTCTGGCCGTTCCCTCCGGCGATCCGAGCGCGGCCGCCATCGCCATGAGCCGCTGGTTGTCGGCGGCGACGACGCCTCTCAGCTGCGGCAGTTCGAGCGACGCGTAGTAGTACTTGTCCTCCCCTATCAGCCTCTCCGCCAGCGCCAGGTCGTGCTCGATGCTGGCTCGCAGGATCCTCACCGATTCCAGCATGTGTTCCACGACGGGCATGTCTTCGGCGGGGAGGACGCCGTCCATCTTCTCGAGAATGAGTCTCTCGCATTCCGCGTAGTCGCGCCTCGCGTGGGCCTCGAGGGCATCCTTCAGATAGTCGGGGCAGTTCGATCCGAACGCCGACCGCGGGGCACCCAGGATGCGCAGCCTCCTCTTGGGCGCGACGTATCCGATCGCGTAGGAGACCCCGATGCCGCCGCGGCCGGCCTGGTTGAAGGAGCCGTCGCTCCTGCGATAGAGCTCGCGCCACCAGGTCTGCCCCTTCATGAAATGCTTGAATCCCGCCTCCCCGGCTGCCCACGCGCCGATCGGCGTCCAGAAGTTGTTGAAGAACATGCCGCCGTGCCCGCTCCTGGTGTTGTTGAAGGCGTAGACGCAGTGGCGCGAGCAGATCTCGACGGTATCCTTCTCCTCCACCAGGCTGAAGAGCGCTGCCGCCGTCCCGAGCTTGCCGTTCATGCTCGAGAGCCTCCCCGCCGCCTCGGCCTCCGGAATCACGTTGCTGGGACCGCTGCGCCGCGCGCCGGCATAGGCGTAGAGCACGAACCCGTATTCGGCGCGACCCTTGCTGAAGTGCACGAGCCCGCGCCTCAGCGCCAGTTCGTCGACGGCCAGGCCGGCTTCCTTCGCCAGCTGCATCCCCATGACGCATGACATGCCGGCGTGCGGCATGAGGCCGTAGCCGGACTTCCACCTGTCGGGAGAACCGGGATAGTTCTGTCGCCAGCCGCCGACCTGCTCGTCGGACTGCGCCGCTTCTTTCTCCGGCGGCGTCTCCTCCGGCGGTTTGAGCTGAGATTCCGCAGACAGGTCCGCCAGGTACTTCAGGTGGGGAAGGACATTCCTGTCTCCGGTCGCGTGAAAATACTCGCCCAGCAACACGGAATCGTAGCCGGTGAACCAGGGCTTGGACTCCGTTCCGGGCGTGACCGGCCCCGGATTCATCTTCTCGATCTTGTTGTAGATCGCCCGGCGCACCATCCCCTGATGTTCGGGCGAACCGGACGCCAGAAGGAAGAGCAGGTTGGTGTTCAACATGCCGTTCTGTTCCGACGCCGGACCCGTCTCCGGCCGCACTCGCTGCGAGATCCACGCTTCGGCGTTCTTGACGATGTTCTCGGACTTCTCGCAATAGTACGGCGTGGTGACGCTGTAGGACCCGAGAACCTGGAGCTTCAGTTCGACGTCCATCAACTGACCGGCGCGACGGAGACTGAGGACGAGCCGGCCTCCTCCTTCTTCCGATTCGCTGTAGGTGATCGCGTCCGCAAGAACGTGGTACTGCGCGTCATCCGGCACGCCCTTGCCATCTCTAAAGACGTTCCCGTTGACGCCATAGATCAGGTCCCCGGGTTTGACCGCGCCGTCGGCGGGCGTGTGCCGTTCGACGTCGCTGACGTAGATGTTGGGGCCGAACGGGCTGGAGACGATGCCGAGCGGCCCGAGCCGGGCGGGGATCGGCTCGGAGTCGCCGGACTCCAGATTGGCGATCTGACCGTTCACTATCGCGATGTCGCTCTTGCCCCATTTGTCGGCGGTGGTGGAGTACTCCTCGGGGAGGTCGGCCTCCT
>CAYUME010000948.1:0-2062 GCA_964445475.1 uncultured Planctomycetia bacterium | reverse complement strand
GGGGGTCGCTATAGTGGTCCCAAGCAGACGAAGCCTGAAAGGACGCCATCATGATCAGCGCGGAAGACCGGGGCGTGGTGTTGCGGGCCCTGAAAGAAAACCTCGTCACGCCGGACCAGGTCCTCGTCTGCATCTGGGACATCGAGGCCCACGCGCGCGGCGCGTCCTGGGAGCGCACCCTGCCGATGCGCCTCGTCGCCAACGGGTACCTGCACCAGAACGACTTCCTCCGGCTTCGCGCGTCCGCGGCCTCCGAGACGCGGCCCGCCGGACCCGGCCACGCCTCCACGCGCGTCTCCGTCGCCACGCCGCCCGGCGGCCTGACGCCGGTCCCGACACCGCCGGCGTCGGCAGCGGCGGCGGCGGACCCCCCCGCCGACGGCGGGAACAGTCATCCCGCGCCGGCCGCGCACAGGCCGCGCCCCACCTCCATCGACCATGCCGTCTCGGCCTGGCTCCAGCAGCGCGGGATCGTCCCGCCGGACACCGTCCGGAACGCCTTCCGGATCCAGCAGGATTACGCCCCCTTCGGGATCTCGCTCCCGCTCTCCGCCGTGATCCGGCGTCTGGGAGCCCTCGACGACAACCACCACGCGAGGCTCAACGCCCTCCCCTTCTCATCCATCACCGAGGCGACGTCGTGGCGCTCGCAAGCCGTCCCCGGATGGCCCATTCTCGGCAAGATCGCGACCGGCGGGTGCTCCACGCTCTTCCGCGCCCGCGAGGCCTTCACGGGCCGGACGGTCGCCCTCAAGATCCTGCAGCGGCGCCTCTGGAACGACCCGGTCTCGCTGGAGCGGTTCGAGAGCGAGGGACGGCTCCTGACGCAGCTGAAGCACCCGAACCTCGTCCGCGGCCTCGCCTTCGGGACGTCCCCGACGGGACTCCCCTACACGTCCCTGGCCCTCGTCCCGGGCGAGCCCGCCGACCGGATGCTCAACCGCAACGGGTCCTTCCCCGTCGCCTTCGCCCTTCACGTCACGCGCCGCGTTGCCGACGCCCTCGCCCACCTTCACCAGGCCGGATACGTCCACGGCGACGTCAAGCCCGAGAACATCCTGGTCGGGGACCGCCAGGCGGTGACGCTCTGCGACCTGCATCTCGCGCAGCGCATCTCCCGGGAACGGACGGCCCCCTCCGAGCGGACCTCGGGCACGGCGGCCTACATGAGCCCCGAGCAGGCGCGGGGGGAGACGAACCTCGGGGCCGAGTCCGACATCTACGCCCTCGGGCTGACCCTCTACGCCATGATCTCGGGCCGGTGTCCCTTCGAGGGGGAGGATCCCCACGCGGTGCTCGAGCGGCGCTTCCGCGAAGGGACCGGGGCGCCCGACCTGGACGGGCTCACGGCTCCGCCCAGCGTGATCGCCCTCCTCCGCCGCATGCTCCAGCCGGACCGGCACCGGCGGTACGGGGACACGGCGGCGCTGTTGAAGACGATCGCGGAGCTGAGGACGTGACGCGCGTCATGCGGGCGGGGCCCTCCCCTCCGCCCGCCGCCGCCAAGCGAAGACGGGTCCGCGCGGCCGTGCGCGCGCGATCGCATACGTCGCGTACGCGCCCCCGCGGCCGGCCGGCGCTCACGCCCCGTGGCGGAGGGTCGCCAGGAACCGCCGCAGGAAGGCCTGCGTGCGCGGCTCGCGGGGACGCGTGAGCACCTCCGAGGGCGCCCCCTGCTCGACGATCCGGCCCCCGTCGAGGAAGAGCACGAGGTCGGCCCCCTCCCGCGCGAAGGCCATCTCGTGGGTCACCACGACCTGCGTGATCCCCCGGATCTTGAGCGACTCCATCACGTCGAGCACCTCGTCCACCCGCTCCGGGTCGAGGGCGGAGGTGGGCTCGTCGTAGAGCATGACCTCCGGCTCCATCGCCAGTGCCCGGGCGATCGCCACCCGCTGCTGCTGCCCCCCGGAGAGGGCGGAGGGATAGGCCGACGCCTTGTCCCGGAGCCCGACCACGTCCAGCATCGCCAGGGCCCGCCGTTCCGCCTCCGCCGACCTCGCCCCCTTCACGAGCCGCGGGGCGAGCGTGATGTTGTCGAGAACGGTCCGGTGGGGGAAGA